>JAYTSH010000062.1:0-15514 GCA_043745755.1 Cellulomonas sp.
CTGCTCGTCGGCTCGACGCGTCGGGTGAAGCGGTAGGGAAGGCTCCGGCCGTCGTAGCCCCACGCTCCAGCGGCGTGCGGCGTCCAGGGCGTCGTCCACGCCTCGCCGTGGTCGGCCAGCGCCGTGCCGTCGAGGACGTCGGCGTCCACGGTCGGCGCGCACTCGTCCCAGCCGCACATCTCGCCATCCACGAACGAGACCTGGCCGCGGGCCGGCGCCGGCAGGGTCGGACCGGGCTGCGCGAGCCACTCCCGGCCCGTCCCGTCGCGCAACGACGCGATCTTCCCGCCTCTCCCCGGGACGACGAGCGCCGTCAGGCCGTTACCGCTCACGAACTGTTGCGTCGGCTCGTCGTGCCAGGTGGATGTGTGGGGCGTCAGGGTCACGGGGGTCGGTCTACCAGAAACGGCGGCGAGGCGACGCCCGACCGGCCGACGGCCCGGTCGGACCCGCCCCCCGGGCCCACCGACGGCTCAGACGTCGTACGTCTTGCGGTACGCCTTGACGGCGCTGTTCACGGTCGGGAAGAAGTGCTCCGAGCCGAATCGGCTACCGACGCCGAACCTGACCAGGCGATCCTTGATCGGGCCCTTCATCTCGGCGAAAACCAGGCTGATGCCCAGCCGGTCGAGGTGGTCGTCCAGCTCGACGACATCGTCGAGCGCTGTCGTGTCGATACCGGTAAGAGCCTCAGCCGCGATGATCACGCAACGTACGGGTCCGGGCGCGCTCTCGACCAGGGCCCGGACGAACGCATCGAAGACGGCGCCGTTGGCGAAGAAGAGCGGAGCGTCGAACCGCGCGATCACGAGGCCCGGGACACGTTCCCCGTCGGGATGCCTGCTCAGGTCGTGGTATCCGGGCACGCCGTCGAGGCTCACGAGCTCGGTGCGATACGGGTGCCACGCCTGGCGGACGAATGCCAGCAGCGACAGCCCGATGGCCACGATGATGCCCTGCAGCACCCCGATGAAGGCGACTCCGAGGAAGGCGGTGACGAGCAGCGCGGTCTCGGTGCGGCTCATGCGCGCGAGTCGGACGAGGGTCTTGAGATCCACGAGCGACGCGGCGGAGACGATGACGACCGCGGCGAGCGTGCTGGACGGCAGGTAGGCGGTCAGGCCCGGCGCCAGGACCATGAAGACGATCAGCAGGCCCGCGGCAACAACCCCGACGAGCTGGGTGCGTGCCCCTGCCTGGACTGCGACTGGCGTGCGCGAGGCGCTCCCGGACACGGGGAAACCGCCGAGCAGCCCGCTGGCGGCGTTGGCCACGCCCAGTGCACCCATCTCCTGATCGCCGTCGACGGTGTAGCCGTGTCGCGTCCCCAGGCTGCGGGACAGGACGCTCGTGTCCGCGAACGCGATGAGAGCGATGCCGGCGGCAGGCCCGAGGAGAGCGACGACATCGGCCCAGCGGAGCCCCGAGAGAGCCGGCGCCGGGAGCCCTTGCTGCAGAGCGCCGACGACAGGGAGGCGACTCTCGAGCCCGAGGACGGCTGCCGCGCCCGCCGAGCCCACGACGGCCAGCAGGACGCCCGGGATCCTCGAGCCAAGGACGCGAGGGAGGACGATCACCACGAGCGAAGCGACGCCGATCACGAGGGCCGGCATGGTGGCTGCGCCGTCGGACAGACCCCGGGCAGTCTGCCCGAGGAAGTCCCAGACGGTCCCGCCCGGCACGGAGAACCCGAGCAGCTTGGGCAGCTGGTTCGCGATCACGACGAGCGCGATGCCGTTGAGGTAGCCGACCCTGATCGGCTTGGAGAGCAGCCCGGTGACGAAGCCGAGTCCGAGCGCCCGGCCGGCGATCAGGATGAGCCCCATCATCAGGGCGAGCAGCCCGGCGAGCGCGACCGCGCGCTCGGACCGTGCGACGGCGAGCGGAAGGATGGCCGCCGCGATCATCGGCGCGAGCGAGGAGTCAGGTCCGAGGATCAGGACCCGCGACGGACCGAAGACGGCGTAGGCGACCAGCGGAACGATCGTGGCGTACAGACCTGTGACGGGCGGGAGCCCGGCCGCCTCGGCGTACGCCATCCCCGCCGGGATCACCAGGGCGACGAGAGCAGCACCCGCGGTCACGTCTGGCCGGAGCCACGACCGTTCGTAGCTCCTGGCCACACCCACGGCGGGGACCAGGCGCTCGACCCGTCCGCGGTCCATCTCGTCAGCGTAGGCGTGCGGCTCAGGAACCGCGGCCGGACGGCCCGGAAGCATCCGGGCCGCGACGGTGTCGCAGATTCGTCTCCAGCACCGCCCTCGGGAGGAACTCACCGTGTCTGTCGTCGTCACCGGGGCAACCGGCCACCTGGGGCGTCTTGTCGTCGAGAACCTCCTGGGCCGGGGTGTTCCGGCGGACCAGGTCGTGGCGGTCGGGCGCCGGACGGACACCTTGGCAGACCTGGCCGAATGCGGTGTGCAGGTGCGTCGCGCCGACTTCGACGACCGCGTGTCGCTCGACGAGGCGGTGCGCGGCGCCGAGTCCGTCCTGCTCATCTCGGGGAGCGAGGTCGGCCGACGGGTGGCCCAGCACGCTCACGTGATCGATGCCGCCAAGGCCGCGGGCATGAGGCACCTGGTGTGCACGAGCGCCCGCACGCCGACACCACGCCGCTGGTCCTCGCGCCGGAGCACAAGGCCACCGAGGAGCTGATCCGCGCGTCGGGCCTCCCGTTCACGTTCCTGTGCGACACCTGGTGCACCGAGAACTACCTCGGTGACCTCGAGCAGGCCCGCACGACCGGCGAGGTCGTCTCGAGCGTCGGTGCAGGGCGGGTCGCGAGCGCATCGCGGGCTGACTGCGCCGCCGCCGCGGCTGCGGTGCTGACGGGGACCGGGCCCGACGGCGCTGTCGACGAGCTGTCAGGTGACACCGCGTGGGACTTCGCCAACCTGGCCGCCGCGATCTCCCAGGTCATCGGCCGCGACGTCGTCTACCGCCCGGTGACGCGGGCCGATCGCCTGTCGGGGCTGCTCGCTGCGGGCCTGGACGAGGGGACCGCGCAGTTCGTGGTCGCGCTCGAGGCGGACACGCTGGCCGGTCTGCTGGCCGAGACGACCGGTGAGCTCGCCCGGCTGATCGGCAGGCCGACGACGCCACTCGTCGACGGGCTGCGCACCGCGGTCTGACTCGCCCCTGCGCCGCTCGGTGAAGGCTCGGGGGAGGATGTTCAGCCGTCCCTGAGGTGGAACTGGTTCCGGCCGTTCCTCTTCGCCATGTACATCGCTCCGTCGGCTCGGCTCAGAGAAGCGGTTGCCGATGTCGCAGATGTGGGCCAGGTTCGACACGCCCTCGCACAGGATGACGAACTCGTCACCGCCGAGACGCGCCACAGTGTCGTTGTGGCGGGCGGGCGGGCGGGCGAGGGAGGTGAGGCGCTCGGCGAGCTGGACGAGCGCCTTGTCGCCGCGGTCGTGGCCGCAGGTGTCGTTGATGGACTTGAACTTGTCCACGTCGACGAAGAAGAGCACGTGCTGCCTCGGCGCGCGGTGCAGTTGCTCGAGGGCCTGCTCGGCGACCTTGAGCTCGGTGATGTCGCGGGTCGAGGCCAGCACGCCCACGACGGCGCCGCCCGGCTCGCGGTCGGCGGCGAGCATGGTGTGGTGCCACCGATGGCCCTCGTTGCCCTCGTTGCCCTCGTTGCCCTCGCCGGTGAGCCAGAACTCCACCTGCTCCGGCCGCCCGGTCGCGATCACGCGCCGGAGCGTCGGCTCCCACAGGGCGAGTGCGTGCTCCTGCATGCCGATCTCGCGGTCGGTACGACGTCGCAGCTCGTCGAGCCGCAAGCCGCGCAGGCGCTCGCCGACCGGGTCACGTCGCGCGAGATCCCGAACGTACCGGTGATCGTGCCGTCGTGATCGCGGAACGGGAACTTGCTGCTCGCGACCCAGGTGTCGGGCCGCCCGTTCCAGCGTTCCCGCTCCTCCTTGTTGACGACCGCCTCGCCCGTCCGGATGATCTCCTGCTCATCCTCGAAGGCCGAGCGCGCATGGGAGATGTCGAAGAGGTCAAAGTCGGTGAGCCCGACCATCTCGTCCTGTGTGAGGCGATGGAGGCGGGCGCAGCCGAGGCTGACCCGGACGAACCTGCTCTCGAGGTCCTTGAAGTAGATGACCTCCTCGGCGGCATCCAGGAGGTTCCGGCTGAAGAGGTCGTCGAACGCGGGAGGGCCTGCGGGCATCGGGCGGTCGAAGCTCTCCTTCGAGCTCTCGGACATCTCCATCGGTGCCTCACCTCACTTACGTTGACCATCGGTCGGCGGGGGCGCGACATGAGGGATCTGACCGGGATGCGGAGCGCGCGTACCGGCCGACGAAGTTCGCGAGGATCCGGTGCGGCTCCTCGACGGGCACGGTCCCGAGCCGCGCCACGACGTCGTCGAGCTCGTCAGGGGCGAAGTAGCCGGAGTACCGGTAGGCGGTGACCCGGTGCCGGATCCCGGGGAGGTCGAGCTCGGGGTGGAACTGCGTCGCGTAGACGTTTGCGCGCACCCGGAACATCTGCACGGGGCAGGCCGCCGACGACGCGAGCAGGGTCGCTCCGGGGGGCACCGTGCGACAAGCCTCCTTGTGACCGACGAATGCGGTGAACGTGGGCGGGAGGCCCGCGAGCAGCGGATCGGCGCGCCCGTCAGTCGTGAGGCTCACCTCGACGGGGCCGACGGGCTCGGCGTACGTGCCGTCAACGATGCCGCCCTGGTAGCGACTGAGTGTCCCCACTCCGTAGCAGGCGCCGAGGAACGGCTTGTCACGCCGGACGACCTCCGCGACGAGCACATCGAGCTCGGCCTCGACGCGTCGTTGTACGGGGCTCTTGTCCGCGTCGGCGTCGCTCGAGGTGAACGGGCTGCCCCCGACGATGATCCCTGACCAGTCGTCCAGGTCGAGGTCGGGCAGCGGTGCCGCTTCCAACCGCACCCGCCGCAGCTCGCTGACAGTGAGCCCGCTGAACCGGACGAATGCTGCGTACTCGGCGTCCGCGACGTCGTCCTCACGGCGCGTGGCGAGCAGCAGGAACGGCTTCACCTCGGTCGGCGGCCTACGACGGCGAGCCGCTGATGTTGACCAGCCAGCTCACGCCGAACTTGTCGGTGAACATGCCGAAGCTGTCGCCCCAGGGCGCCGTGTTCAGCGGCTCGCCGATCGTCGCGCCGACGGTGAGCCTGTCCCAGTACCCCCGCAGCTCGGCGTCGTCCTCCCCGCTCAAGGAGACCGAGTAGTTGGTGCCGACCGTGAAGTCCATAGTGTTGAGGGTGTCGGCGCCCATCAGCACCAGACCGTTGTCGGTCGTCAGCTGTGAGTGCATGACCTTGTGCTGCTCAGCGGGGTCCTCACTCGCGTGGAGCTCCGCGAAGGTGCTGACCGTGAGCTCGCCGCCGAACACCGACTGGTAGAACTCCATCGCCTGCCTCGCCGTGTCCCGGAAGGTGAGGTAGGGATTCAGACGTGTCGCCATGGCACTGCCTCCTCGGACGTCAGTACGCACCGGTGGTCCAGGTCACACTGCCGTCACCGCGGCACGGCCGTCAAGCGGCCAGCACCGCTGGCCCGAACGCCTCCACGGCAGCTTCCCACCGAGGACGCTCGAGCGACTGCGCGAGCTGAAGCTCCGCAACGACCCCGACAACGTCTTCCGCCACAGCTTCAGCGTCGCGCCGGGATCACCTGGCGATGACGATCTGGTTGCGGCCGTTGCGCTTCGCGGAGAGCAGCGCGACATCGGCGGCGGTCAGCGGGTCGGGTGAGGTGTCGACCGCCTGCCCCACACCGATCGAGACCGTGACGCTCAACCCGTCGGCGATCGAGCTCCAGTGCGCTGCGGCGACTGCCTCGTGCACGCGTTGTGCCACCGCCACAGCGGCATCCTCCCCGCCCTCGGGAAGGATCAGGAACTCGTCTCCGCCGTAGCGGACCAGGAGATCAGCGTCGCGGGACTGTGCCCGCAGGATGTCGGCGAGGGCGATGAGCACGCGATCGCCGGCAGCATGGGAGTAGGTGTCGTTGATGTGCTTGAAGTCATCGACATCGACGAACACGGCCCAGGCGCGTCCGGGGGTCCGGTCGACGAAGTCGTCCAGGACGCGCCGGTTGCCCAGCCCCGTCAGCGGGTCGTGCATGGCAGCCTGACCGACACGGTCGGTCTCGGCGGCGAGCTCGCGCAGGTGATCATGGTCTCGCAGGGCGGCGAATCGCGTCTCACGCTCCGACCACACCCGGATCAGCGCGTTGCGCGCGACGGTCCGCCACTCGTCCAGGCCCGGGTGCGGGCCCAGCTGAGCTTCGTGGACCTCCGCCAGCGAGGCCCGCGCTGTCGCGGACCAGACCTCGCGTGAGGCGATCTCGGTGTAGGAGATGAGAGTCGTCAGCCGTTCCAGCGCGTCGGCGAAGCTCCCTGCCGTCGTGGCCTCCTGGGCCAGCACCAGCTGCGTGAGGAGGGTCTCCACCAGCTCCGGACGTGCCACGAACTGCTGTGCTGCAGCTCTCACGCGAGCGGCAGCCAGCGCGAGCTCACCGAGGTGCATGGCTGCGTAGGCCTCGATCACCTCACCGCGCGCCACCATCTGAAGGTCCCCCTCGGTGGCGGCGAGCCGTACCATCGCCCGCGCCCGGGACGCTCCGAGCGCGAAGTGCCCGGCGGCCTCGCGGTCGTGGCCGATGAGCAGGAGGGCGGCTCCCCAGTAGGTGCTCAGCAGCGCCAGCTCCTGCAGGACGTACACGTCAGCCCCGGCGTCGTGGCCCCCGCGGATGCGTGACAACGCGGCATCCGCCTGCTCCAGGAGGCTCAGCGACCGCAGGGCCAGCGCGACAGCCATGCTCGCGGACAGGTGGCCGTACGTGTCGGTCGGGATGGCCTGCAGCAGCCAGTCGGCCTCGGCGACCGAGGCGATCGCGTCACCGTGCCTGCCCAGCCGGGTGCTCGACTCGGCGACGACCGACAATGCCTTGGCCCGCCACATCGGCTCGACGTCATCGCCGAGCCCGGCGAGCAGCGTCCGGGCGACCGCGATCGCCTCCTCGTTGCGGCCGCGCTCCTCCAGCGCGATCGCCTCGATGTAGAGCAGGTACCGGGTCGTGATCACGTCGCCGGCTGCCACCGTCAACGACAGCCACCTCTGGCACGCCGCGATCGACTGCTCGGAGAAGCCATCGACGTAGAACCGGTGGGCGATGTCCGACAAGACGTCGAACGGGCCGAACTCCGAGGGTCCGGTGAGCGCGCCACAGATGCTCACCCGGGCTGGTGCACTTCCCATGCTGTTGCCACCTCCCCGTCCGTGACTCCGCCACTCCGAGAGCTTGCGCGGCCCGCCCGAGCTGTACAGCCGGACCGTCGGAACGGTGCCGGCTCGAGGTCAGGCCAGGAGGTCGAACGTACCGCGCAGCAGCACCTCGTCGCGTGAGGACGGGCCGACGAGCAGCTCGAACCGGCCGGGCTCGACGACGCGCCGGCCCTTGGCGTCGACGAGGCTGCAGTCGGCGACGGAGAGCTGGAGCTCCACCGTGCGGCGCTGTCCGGGCGCGAGGTCGACCTGGAGGTAGGTCTTGAGCTCCTTCTCGGCCCAGGTGACCGACGTGACTGTGTCGTGGAGGTAGACCTGGACGGTCTCCCGCATGGGGCGCGCACCGGTGTTGTGGACGGTGACCTGGGCGTGCACGGTGTCGTCCGGGCCGACCACGGGGGTCGTGAGGAGCAGGTCGGAGTACTCGACGCTCGTGTAGCTGAGCCCCTCGCCGAACGCGAAGGGCGCCCGCTGCGTGAGGTCGGCGTACCGGTGACCGTGCTGGCCCGAGACCTGGTTGTAGTAGCTCGGCAGCTGGCCCGCGTGCTCCGCGAACGAGACGGGCAGCCGCCCGGACGGCTCGATCAGCCCGAGGACGAGCTCGGCGATCGCTTGCCCGCCGCGCATGCCCGGGTTGGCGGCCCACACGATCGCAGCCGCGCCGCGGGCTGAGGGCGGTAGGACGAGGGGCTTGGAGGCGATGACGACGACGACGAGCGGTGTGCCGGTCGCTGCGAGCGCATCGAGCAGGGCGACCTGGCCGCCGAGGAGGTCGAGCGTCGCGGTGGACCTGCGCTCGCCGACCAGCTCGATGCGGTCGCCGACGACCGCGACGACGCAGTCGGCAGCCCGTGCGGCGGCCACCGCCTCGGCGATGAGGCCCTCGTCCGGCGCGGCAGGCAGAGCGAACGGACGTCGCGGCTGCCCGTCGGGGAAGAGGCCGCCGTCAGGGTGGGGGCCGATCGTGACGATGTCGGCACCGCGGGCGTGCATGACTGTCCAGCCGGCGGGGGCGTGGGCGCGGAACCCGTCGAGGACGGTCTCGGTCAGCTCGCGCGGCTGGCCGTCGGGCAGCCAGTCCGCCTGACCGCTGTTGCCGGCCCAGTCCCCGAGCTGTGTGCCAGGGTCATCGGCGTTGGGGCCGATGACAGCGATCGTGCGGGCGGCTCCGTCGGCACCGCTCGCCCGTCCCTCGGCGTCGGCCACGAGCTCACGGCCGAGGGGGAGCGTGCCGTCGTTCGCCAGGAGGACGAGCGAGCGGCGCGCAACCTCGAGGTTGAGGTCGGCGTGCTCCCGGCAGCCGATGACAGCGGCCTGCCGGGCTGCGTCGGGGTGGCGGGGGTTCTCGAAGAGCCCGAGCTCGAACTTCAGGGTCAGGATCCGGCCGACCGCTGCGTCGATCAGCGCCTCATCGAGCATCCCGCTGCGCACAGCCTCGAGCGCGCCGTCGTAGAACAGGGGCGTCGTCATGATCATGTCGTTGCCGGCCCGCACGGCCGCGGCGGCGGCGTGCGCGTGGTCGGGCTGGGTGTGCTGCTCCCAGACCATGCGACCCACGTTGTCCCAGTCGGTCACCAGCGTGCCGGTGTAGCCCCACTCGCCGCGCAGGACGTCGTTCAGCAACCAGTCGTTGACTGTGATCGGCACCCCGTCCATCGACTGGTACCCCAGCATGAACGCCCTGCAGCCCTCACGGGCGACGCGCTCGAACGGCGGCAGGAACCACGACCGCAGCTTGCGCCGTGAGATGTCCGCCTCGCTGGCGTCGCGCCCACCCTGCGTCTCGGAGTAGCCGGCGAAGTGCTTGGCCGTCGCGAGGATCGCGGTCGGGTCGCTCAGGCCGTCCCCCTGGTACCCACGGACCATGGCCGAGGCGAGCTCCCCGATGAGGAACGGGTCCTCGCCGAACGTCTCGTTCACCCGACCCCACCGCAGGTCGCGGGTGATGCACAGGACCGGTGAGAAGGTCCAGTGGATGCCCGTCGCGGCGACCTCGACGGCCGTCGCCCGCGCCACCTGCTCGAGGAGGCTCGCGTCCCACGTCGCCGCCATGCCTAGCTGCGTGGGGAAGATCGTCGCGCCCGCCCAGAACGAGTGCCCGTGGATGCAGTCGTCGGCGATGAGCAGCGGGATCTGCAGGCGCGTCCGCGCGGTCAGCTCGTGGCCCTGGCGGACGCGCTCGGGGGAGGTGTGCAGGATCGAGCCGACGTGCAGATCCACGACGAGGTGCTCGACCCCGTCCTGGGAGTTGAGCTGCAGCATCTGCCCGACCTTCTCCTCGAGCGTCATGCGACCGAGGAGGTCGGCGACTCGGTCCTCGACGGTCAGTGCGGGGTCCCGGTAGGGGAGCCGAGCGGTCACGTGATGGTCCTCTCACGTGGCGCGGAACCCGGATGGCCACGGGGCGATGGTCGAATCGATGGGTGCAGGTCGGGCGCGAAACTGTACAGCGCGCGACTCCCGCGCTCGGCCAGCTGATCCCCTCAGGCGATCAGCTGCTCGGGTGCGCCGTCGCAGAGACGGCCCGTTCCTCGCCAGGTCGAGGACCCAGCAGCTGAGCGGCGACCGCGGCGACCGCGATCGTCACGAGCGCACCGAGGAGCAGCGCCGCCGGCTCGCCGTCGACCAGCAGGTGGGAGCTTCCGCCGAGCGTGGCCGCAGCGACGGGCACTCCGAGCTGGGCCGACGTGAGCATGCCCAGGGGGACCGGCTGCCCCGTCGCCCGGGCTGCGACGTGAGTGATCGCCGCGCCCACGCCGAGGGCGACGCCGAGGCCGATGAGCGCCGGACGCTGGACCAGCGCGTGGAGGTCGAGCGAGGCGCCCAGCCACACGAAGAAGAGCGGGCCGAAGAATCCTTCGGTCACACCGAACAGCTGCCGGGCCAGCCGGCGGGGCTCGCCGACTGCCGCGACCGCCATGCCGGACGCGAATCCAGCGAGCATGACCGACACGCCGCCGGTCTCCGCGATCGCGGCGAGTCCGAACAGCACGGCGAGACTCAGGCGGAGCTCGAGGGCGAACTTGCGTCGCTCCGAGAGGTGGTGCACAGAGGCGCGCCACCCGCGCCGTTCGCTCGCGCGCAACGCCGCCCACAGCACCACGGCGCACGCCAGGACGACGGCCGCCCCGAGCGCCGCGCGACCGGCCCTCGCCGGGTCGATGGCGAGCGGGAGGGCCACGATGCACGCGGCGTCGGCGACCGCGACCTGGGGCAGGAGGGGGAGCGCCGGGCCGTCGGTCAGATGGAGCGACTGGACGATCGGCAGGATCAACGCCGCCGACGACGACGACAGCAGCACCGCGTAGAGCAGCGCATGCCCGGTGCCGAAGACGGCGGCGAGCCCGAGCGCGACCGGCACCGACGCCACGCCCACGACGCCGGCGCGCAGCAGCCCGACGGGAAGGGCCTGCATCAGCCGGCGATCACGCATGGGAACGTGCGAGCCCGCGACGAACATCACGAGAGCGAACCCGATCGTCGCCATGAAGGTCAGAGTTGGCTCATTCGCGTGCACAGCTCCCGCCACCATCGGGCCGAGCGCCACGCCCGCCACCAGCTCGCCGACGACGACCGGCACACCGAACCGGCGCGACACCGCGAGCAGCGGGCCGGCCAGGCCTGCGACGCAGACGAGAGCGAGGAGGCCGAAGCTCATGGCGCGCGGCGACTGGTTGCGCCGTCGCCTGTGGTGCTGACCGACCTGCAGGGGATGTCCGTGTTCTCGTCGGTGTGGTAGCTCGCGCAGACGCGGTGGTAGCCGTCGGCCACCTGCAGCGCGCGACCCGTGACCAGGTCTCCCCGCACGAGCAGGACGGGCGACAGCTCTTTGCCGTCGTGGATCTTGCGCAGGTCGGCCGCGACGTGCGGGTTGTCCACCGGCAGGAGCGGGAGCCCGGCGGCACGCAAGATGTCCTTGGCCTTCCAGTGCCCGGTGGGCGCATCGCGTAAGCGCTGCACGAGGTCGTCGACATCCGCGGGAGCGGACAGCAGCATGAGGTAGTCGCTCGCGGCCGGGAAGTCGTGATCCTCCGGCTCGTCCTTCCACGTGACCTGGGTCATGCGCCCATGCTCCTCGCTCTGTGCCACACGCGCGCAGGTGACGGCCGGCCCGCTCGGCGCAGCGCTCGCGGTCGACGCGAGCCCGCGACCACTACAGGCGCCCGCCGCCGGTGGACTCGCCGGCGAACCGCTGGCTGAGGTAGATCGGGACGACGGATACGAGCACGAGCACCGCCGCAACGACATTGACGACCGGACCCTGGTTGGGCCGCGAGAGGTTCTGGAAGATCCAGATCGGCAGCGTCGTGACCCCGGGCGGCGCCGTGAACAGGGTCACGACGATCTCGTCGAACGACAGCCCGAAGGCCAGCAGTGCACCCGCGACCATCGCGCCGCGCAGCAGGGGGAACGTGACCAGCCGGAACGTGGTGAATGTGTCGGCCCCGAGGTCCATCGACGCCTCCTCGGGCGTGGTGCCCATGCGGCGCAGCCGGGCCAGCACGTTGTTGTAGACCACGACGATGCAGAACGTGGCGTGCGCGGTCGCGACCGTCCAGATCGAAAGCTCGAGACCCAGGATCGTCCTGAACCCGGTGCGGAAGGCGAGCGCGGTGACGATGCCGGGCAGTGCGATCGGCAGCACGACGAGCAGAGACAGGGTGTGCCGCCCGAAGAATCTGTACCGACCGAGCGCGAACGCGAGCAGGGTGCCGAGAAGGAGGGCGACCGCGGTCGCGACCAGGCCGACCTCGATCGAGGTGAGTACCGCTGACCGCACGCTGTCGTTGCCGGCGGTGGCTGTCCACCAGTGCGTGGTCAGGTGCCGCGGCGGCCACGCGAACACCGTGCTCGCGTTGAACGAGTTGACCACGATGACGCCCAACGGCACGTAGATGAACGCCAGTCCGGCCGCCATCATCAGGCCGAACGTCCAGCGCGCCCGCCGTGAGTTCCTCACAGGTTGTCCAGCGCGCCCGTGCGCCGCACGAGCGTCAGGTAGATCACCATGATCGCCACCGGGATGAGTGCGATGGCGGCCGCGAACGGCAGGCTGCTGGTGTAGTTCTGGTAGACGATGTTGCCGAGCATCTGCGTGCGTCCGCCGACGATCTGAACGGTGATGTAGTCGCCGAGACTCAGCGAGAACGTGAACACCGAGCCCGCGACGATCGACGGGTACACGAGTGGCACGACGACGCTGCGCACCGTGCGCGCGGGGTGGGCGCCCAGGTCGCCCGACGCGTCGAGCAACGAGTCGGGCATCCGTTCCAGGCCCGCGTAGACGGGCAGCACCATGTAGGGCAGCCACAGGTAGGTGAGCGTGAGCACGGTCGCCGCGACGCCGTAGCCGGGCCCAGCCAGGCCGAACGGGTGCAGCAGCCAGGACAGCACCCCGTTGCCCGGCTGCACCATCGCCTGCCAGGCGTAGATCTTCACCAGGTAGGACGCCCACAGCGGCGTGACGACGAGCGCGACGAGCAGGTTCCGCCAGCGCGGCTGCGCCACTTTCGCCATGAAGAAAGCCATCGGGAAGCCGATGAGCACGCATGCGACCGTGACCGCCGCTGCGATGCCGACGGTCCGGACCGTCGCCTGCAGGTAGGCGGGTTCGGACAGCACGTCGCGGACGTGCTGCAGCGTGACGGTGCGAACGACCGCGTTCGTGAACTCGTCGACCGAGAAGAACGCGGTCGCCAGCAGCGCGCCGAGCGCCGCGAGGTAGACGAGCACGAGCCAGGCAGTCGGCAGCGCGAGGAGCCCCGCGAGACGCAGACCGGGCCGGCGGAACAGCGCGGCCGAGAGCCGGCGTCCAGCACTGGACGCCGGCTGCTCGACCGGTGCCGGCTCCGCGACCACGGGCGAGGTCAGCGGTTCTTGATGCTGCTCCACGCCTTGCCCCACTCGGCGTAGGGGATGCACTTGACGTCGGTGCGCCCGTCCAGGCATTCGGTCTGGGGAGTCGACCAGAACCAGATCTTCGAGAAGTAGTTCTTGTCCTGGGCGTGGAAGGTGGCGCAGTGCGTCGGGTCCGTGGTCAGTGCGCAGGCCTTGACGTTGGCCGGCGCCTCACCGAACCACTCAGCGATCTGTGCCTGCACCTGCGGCGTTGTCACCCAGTTCATCCACTCGTATGCGCAGTTCGGGTGCGCCGACTTTGCGTCGACCATCCACGTGTCGGCCCAGCCGGTCGCACCCTCCTTGGGCAGCACGGACTCGACCGCAGCGCCGTCGGCCTTGGCGAGGTTGACGATGATCTGCCACGTGGAGCCGATCTCGGTGCTGCCGTTCTCGAGCGACTTCTGCGCATCGGCGTAGCTGGCCCAGTAGCTCGCGACCTGGGGCTGCTGCGCCGTGAGGAGCGCGACGGCGGCGTCGAACTGGGTCTTGTCGAGCGCGTACGGGTTGGTGATCTTGAGGTCGGGCTTGGTGGACATGAGGTACACCGCCGCGGCGGCGATGCCATCGGTCGGGGAGTCGTAGTCGGTGATCTTGCCTGCGTACGCCGAGGCGGGCTCGAACACCGAGCTCCACGAGTCAGGTGCGGGGGAGACCTTGTCGGTGCGGTAGGCCAGCAGCTGGGCACCCCAGCCGTGCGGCATGCCGTAGGCGACACCGCCCACTGAGTTCCAGGCCTGCATCTTCTGGAAGTCGGGGACATCGGCGTAGTTGGTCAGCAGGTCGGTGGTGACCGGGGCGACCTTGCCCGCGTAGATCATGCGGAGCGAGGAGTCGCCCGATGCCGACACGACGTCGAAGTCACCCGTGCCCATCTTCTCGAACATGCTGTCCGACGTGTCGGCCACCTGGATGTTCGCCTTGCAGCCCGTCTTCGTCTCGAACGGCGTCACCCAGTCGACTGTGGGGTCGGTGCTGCCGTTCTCCGCGTAGCCGGCCCAGGCGAGGATGTTGACCCGGCCCTCGCCGCCGCCGAGCTTCGTCAGGGCGGGCACCGCTGGCGGAGTGGACCGGCTCGTCGTGCTCGCCGTCGATCCGCCGCCGCTCGTCGTCCCGCATGCGGACAGGGCGAGGCCTGCCAGCGCGCCGACGGTCACGATCCTCAGCAGGCGCTTGTGCGTCATCGTCGTCTCCTTGCTTGTCTGCGGGCTCACGGCAGCGGTGTTGCCGCCGCGGTGGTCGTGGCGGCGGGTTCGCGCGTCACCTGGAACTCGTGCTCTTTCTTCCAGACGAGCTGGACACGTGTGCCCCGCATCTCCTGGACGTCCATGGAGGTGGTCTGCAGGTTCTGCTGGACAGCGACGAGTCGCGCGCCGGCATCCAGGTCCACGAGGAACCGCGTGGCCGAGCCGACATAGACGACCTCGCGCACCATGCCTGCCGCGCCGCCCTCGCCTGTGCCGAGCGGGGCGCCGTCGGGCTCGATCCGGATCTTCTCGGGACGCACCGACCACGTGCCTTCGCGGCTGAGGACCTGGGTCGCCACCTCGCCGGTCAGGAGGTTCGACGTGCCGACGAACCCCGCCACGAACGGCGTTGCCGGCTTCTCGTACACCTCGGCCGGCGTGCCGACCTGCTCGATGCGCCCGGCGGCGAAGACGGCGATCCGGTCGGACATCGTCAGCGCCTCCTCCTGGTCGTGGGTGACGAAGAGGAACGTGATGCCGACCTGTCGCTGGATGGCCTTGAGCTCGACCTGCATCTGCTCGCGGAGCTTGAGGTCGAGGGCACCGAGCGGTTCGTCGAGGAGCAGGACCCGCGGCCGGTTCACCAGCGCGCGGGCGAGCGCGACGCGCTGACGCTGGCCGCCGGACAGCTGCGCGGGCTTGCGAGAGCCGTAGCCACCGAGCTGGACGCTCTCGAGCGCCTCGACGGCCCGCGCGGTCCGTTCCTTGCGACCGACCTTCTTGACCCGCAGCCCGTACGCCACGTTGTCGAGCACCGACATGTGGGGGAACAGCGCGTAGTCCTGGAACACCGTGTTGACGTCCCGTTCGAATGGCGCCTGGCGCGTCACGTCGACGCCCGCGAGCTCCACGGTTCCGCCGGTCGGCAGCTCGAAGCCCGCGATCATGCGAAGCACTGTCGTCTTGCCAGAGCCCGACGGACCGAGCAGGGTCATGAACTCGCCGTCGCGGACGTCGAGGTCCACGCCGTCTACTGCGACGACGTCGGCGAAGTCCTTGCGCAGGGCGCGTAGCCGCACGGCCATGACCTCGCCCCGCGCCGTGGAGCCGGTCATCGCCGCAGCCCTCCTGTCGCCGAAAGGTGCTC
>JAYTSH010000063.1:0-2243 GCA_043745755.1 Cellulomonas sp.
GGACCTCGTCGACCTCGACGCGACCGGCCGTGGCGCGGCGGGCACCGAAGATCGTCTCGAGGATCTCGGAGCGCCCGGAACCCACCAGTCCGGCCAGTCCCACGACCTCACCGGGTCGTACCTCGAAGGACACGTCCGAGAAGACCCCCCGCAACGCCAGCCCCTCCACGCGGAGCTGGGGGCGACGATCCGCAGGGATCGCCGGACGCGCCGGGAACACGTGCTCAACCGTGCGCCCGGTCATGAGCCTGATCAGCTCCGACGTCGACGTGTCGGCGACCGACAGCCCGCTCGCGACGGTGCGCCCGTCCTTCAGCACGGTGATCCGGTCACCGATCTGACGGATCTCCTCGAGCCGGTGCGAGATGTACACCACCGCCACGCCTGCGGCTGCGAGCTCGCGCACGACTCGGAACAGGTTGGCAACCTCCTCGGAGTCCAGGACCGCCGACGGCTCGTCCATGACGATGACCCGAGCGTCGTGAGACAGCGCCCGTGCCATGCTCACCACCTGCTTGCCCGCGGCGGACAGACGTCCCACCTCCTGGTGGGGCGAGATGTCGCCGTGCCCTAGCCGGCTCAGCAGCTTGTGAGTGTGCTGGCGTGCGACGCGACGCTGGGAGAAGCCCACCGTGGCGAGCTCGTGGCCCAGGTAGATGTTCTCGGCCACGGTCAGGCCGTCAACCACGTCAAGCTCTTGGTACATCGTGGCTACGCCGTGTCGCAGCGCAGCGACAGGGTGGGACAGCGTCACGCGTTCACCATCGATGAGGATCTCGCCCGCGTCGGGCTGGTGCGCACCGGAGAGCACCTTGATGAGAGTCGACTTCCCTGCACCGTTCTGACCGAGGAGGCAGTGCACCTCGCCGGGCCGGATGTCCAGATCGACGCCGTCGAGAGCGCGCGCGCCGGGGAACAGCTTGACGATGCCGCGCATCTGCAGAAAGGGACGGGCGGGGTCTGCAACGACCATGCGTGGCAACGTACGCAGACTTCTGTTGCGTGTCAAGCAGAAGCCGCGCGTCAGTGCCCACGGTTACGTAACCGTAATTGCCAGAAGCCTGGCGTGGTTCACTGACCCCTATGGCCGAGGAGAACGTGAAGTTCGCGACCCGCCCGACGGGCGTGGGCGAGATGTTCCAGCTGCTGCGCGACGGGCAGCCACGGACGCGCGCCGACCTCGCCGCCACGACCGGACAGGCTCGCTCGACCATCGCTGCACGGGTCGACCTCCTCCTCGCGGCGGGCCTCGTGACACCGACGGGCGAGGCCGTCTCGACCGGCGGTCGCCCGCCCGCGACCTTTGCGTTCAATCCAGGCGCGCGTGTCGTCCTCGCCGTCGACCTGGGTGCGACGCACGTCAGGATCGCGGTGACTGACCTGGCCGGCACCGTCCTGTCAGAGCACCACGAGCCCCTGGCGATCGCGGACGGGCCGGACGTCGTGCTTGACCGCGTCGCGACGATCGCCCTGACACTGATCAGCGAGGCGGGGCGGCGCGTGGCTGACCTTGCCGGCATCGGAGTCGGGCTCCCTGGCCCCGTCGAGCACTCCAGCGGGCGCCCCATCAACCCGCCGATCATGCCCGGCTGGGACGACGCTGACGTCCCCGGTCACCTGGGTCAGCTGCTTGGCGCCCCCGTGCTCGTCGACAACGACGTCAACATCATGGCGCTCGGCGAGCACGCCACCGAGCACCCGCAGGTCGAGCACCTCCTCTTCGTCAAGGTTGCCACCGGGATCGGTGCGGGGATCATCAGCGACGGCCAGATCCTCCGCGGCGCCCAGGGCGCGGCCGGGGACCTCGGGCACATCGTTGTTCCCGGCGGATCGGATGTGCCCTGCCGATGTGGAAACACCGGCTGCCTCGAGGCTGTGGCGAGCGGACAGGCCGTTGCCATGAGCCTGCGAGCGCAGGGCTTCGAGGTCGCCACCAGCGCCGACGTCGTCACTCTCGTCCGCGGCGGGAACCTCGTGGCCAGCCAGGCTGTCCGAGAAGCGGGACGCGAGATCGGTGGAGTCCTCGCAGCGTGCGTCAGCATGCTCAATCCGTCGATGATCGTCATCGGCGGGGTGCTCGCCGAGGCGGGAGAGCACCTCCTTGCGGGCATTCGCGAGGTCGTCTATCGCCGGTCGCTGCCACTCGCGACGCAACACCTTCGGATCGTGGCGAGCCAGACCAAGGGCCGTGCCGGCGTCCTCGGGGCGGCCGCTATGGCCGCCGAGCACTTCCTGTCTTCCGA
>JAYTSH010000064.1:0-2204 GCA_043745755.1 Cellulomonas sp.
TCGGCGCCCGACGAGTACCCCCTGATCCTGCCGGCGTGCGTGCGCATGTTCGTCGAGGAGGTCGGCTACTCGCCCGTCTCGGGGTTCGACGGGCCGTACGAGGTCCGCGTGCGTTCCCTCATCGACCAGCACCGGTCGTACGTGCGCATCGACGAGGGGGAGGTCGCGCGCTCGGGGACCCCCGTCGTGGTCTTCAAGGCCGAGCTGGGCGCGATCGCCGGTGGGGTCGCGCAGGTCCAGGGCGTCTGGGTCGACCCCTCGTACCGCGGTCGCGGGCTGTCGGAGTCGGGCATGGCGGCGGTCGTCGCGGTGGCCCGGCGGGACGTCGCGCCCGTCGTGTCGCTCTACGCGAACCACTACAACGACCGCGCGCTCGCGGCCTATCGTGCGGTCGGCTTTCGCCAGGTGGGCACGTACGCGACGGTCCTGTTCTGACCCCCGACGAGCCTCGCAGCCGCGCCGTTCGGCTCTGTTCAGCGCAGCAGGCGTGAGCGACGCCGGTCCGCGAGCGGGTGCCCGCCGGTCTGGCAGGTGGGGCAGTACTGGAGCGAGGAGTCCGCGAAAGCGACCTCGTGGACGGTGTCGCCGCACGGGGTGCCGTCCCAGCCGGGGCAGGCCAGGCCGGTGCGACCGTGCACGCGCAGGTTGCGTCGCTTCGCGTCCTTGAGCTCGTCGGCGGGTCGCCCGGCGGCGGCCTCTACCGCGTCGCGCAGCACCCCGACGATCGCGCGGTACAGATCGGCGGTGCGCGCCGGGTCGAAGCTCGTCGTCGGGGCGAACGGGCTGAGGCGCGCCGCGTGCAGGATCTCGTCGGAGTAGGCGTTGCCGATCCCGGCGATGGTGCCCTGGTTGCGCAGCAACCCCTTGACCTGCTGGCGGTGTGCGGCCAGGAGGTCGCCCAGCAGCTCGAGGGTGAAGCCTGGCGACAGCGGCTCGACGCCGAGGGCCGCGATGGCGGGCACCTGCTGCGGGTCGGTCACGACGTGGACAGCCAGCCGTCGACGGGTGCCGGCCTCGGTGAGCGAGAAGCCCGATCGGTCATCGAAGCGGACGCGCAGGGCGAGCGGTGACCTTCCCAGCCGCACGGGGGTCTCGGGCACGTGATCGTGCCAGCGCAGCCAGCCGGCCCGCGCCAGGTGGACGACGAGGTGCAGCGGCGCGCCGTCGACCGCCGCTGCGGTGGTCAGATCGATCCATCTGCCGTGCCTGGAGACGCCGGAGACCCGTCGGCCGACAAGCTCGGCAGGCTGGGGTGAGAAGGTCTTGAGGGCGCTGATCTCCGCGACGTCGACGCGCGCCACCGTGCGCCCGACGGCCCGCTCGCGCAGGAACAGCGCGAGCGCTGCGACCTCGGGCAGCTCAGGCACGGGTCCTATCGTGGCGCACAGGACCGGCTCCGCGCACCTGCTCCCGACGGTTCCGGGCTCGCGAGCGGCACGCGGCGACCGCGCGCTGTGACCCTCCGGCACCGGCACTAGGCTCGTACCCATGCTTCTTCGCCTGTCCACGCTCTTCGTCCGCACCCTGCGAGAGGACCCTGTCGACGCCGAGGTCGCGAGCCACCGGCTGCTCGTCCGCGCCGGCTACATCCGCCGCGCCGCGCCGGGGATCTACACCTGGCTCCCGCTCGGGCTGCGGGTCCTCGCCAAGGTCGAGCAGGTCGTCCGCGAGGAGATGGCCGAGGCGGGCGCGCAGGAGGTGCACTTCCCGGCGCTCCTGCCGCGTGAGCCGTACGAGGCGACGGGGCGATGGACCGAGTACGGACCCAACATCTTCCGGCTCAAGGACCGCAAGGGCGGTGACTACCTGCTCGCGCCGACGCACGAGGAGGTGTTCACCCTGCTCGTCAAGGACCTGTACTCGTCGTACAAGGACCTGCCTCTGGCGCTGTACCAGATCCAGACGAAGTACCGCGACGAGGCGCGCCCCCGCGCCGGTCTCATCCGCGGGCGCGAGTTCATCATGAAGGACGCCTACTCGTTCGACGTGGACGACGACGGGCTCGCGGCGTCCTATCAGCGCCAGCGGGACGCCTACGAGCGGATCTTCACCCGGCTCGGCCTCGACTACGTGATCGTGGCGGCGACGTCGGGCGCGATGGGCGGCTCGCGCAGCGAGGAGTTCCTCACCCCGACACCGATCGGCGAGGACACGTTCGTGCGGTCCCCTGGCGGGTATGCCGCCAACGTCGAGGCCGTCACCAC
>JAYTSH010000065.1:0-2888 GCA_043745755.1 Cellulomonas sp.
GGCCGGTGTGTGAGCGCGGCACCGTGTAGAACTCACCGGCGAACTCGACCGGGTCCTCGCGGCGGCGCGTCGGCGTCTGGTGGTGGGCCGCAGCGTCAGCCCGAGAGGCCGGCGGGGGCCAGGGCGTCGAGCACGTACTGGGCGTAGGCGGTCGCGTCGTCGGCATCGACGTCGGGCGAGCCCACCCGGGGCGAGAAGTTGAGGTCGACAAAGACCTCGGTGACGCCCTGCCCGCGGAGCGCCGCGAGGTCGTCGAGCACCTGCTCGCGCGTGCCGTGCAGCGGGCGGCGGTCCGGGCCGGGGTCCCCCTCGACCAGATCGACGAGGCCACGCACGAGGATGCGGACCGCCTCCGGGTCGCGCCCGGCGTCCCGGGCGCCCTCGCGCACCTGCGCGACGGACTCGCCAATGCGCGTCAGGTCCTGGCGGCTGCTGCTGATCCACCCCTGCGCGAGGCGACCGGCTCGCCGCAGGGCCGCCGGTGCCGCACCGCCGAGCAGTACCGGCGGGTGCGGGCGCTGGATGGGCTGCAGGCCGGTGTGTGAGCGCGGCACCGTGTAGAACTCACCGGCGAACTCGACCGGGTCCTGCGTCCACAGCGCGTCCAGGCACCGCAGGTACTCCTCCATCCGGGCGCCCCGCCGCGTGAGGGGGATCCCGGCCGCGGCGTACTCGTGCGGTAGCCAGCCGATCCCGAGCCCGACCGTGAGGCGCCCGTCGCTGAGCACGTCCAGCGACGTCATCGACTTGGCGAGCAGCGCGGGCGGTGTGAAGGGCGCGCAGATCGTGGCCGTGCCGAGCCCGATCCGGGTCGTGTGCCCAGCGACGTAGGCCAGCGGGAGCAGTGGGTCGTGCACCGCCCGGTAGGACGGGTCGTCCGCCGGGCGCACCGCAGGGTTGTGCTTCGCGTCGAACGCCGGGTCCAGGCCGCCCTCGGCCGGGGAGAGCACACGCTGGAACGTCCACAGCGACGCGTACCCCAGGTCCTCGGCGCGACGGGCGACGTGAATCATCGTCGCGGGCGTCGCCCAGCTCCCCGAGACCGGCAGTCCGAAGCCGAGCCGCGGCAGGTCGTCCGTCACGGGCACGACCCTGCCAGGGAAGGCCACAGACCGCCAGGGCCGGCGCTGTCGTCAGGCACAGCTCGGTCGCGCCTCCGCTCGCGTTCCACTGCCCCCGTCGCCGAGCATGGGACGGCGGCATGCACGCTTCCCGCGTGCCAGACTCGCGCGTCGTCGGACCGGTGCGCGCGGGCTCGCCGGCGCCCCGTGCGGGCGCTCACATCGACCAGGAGGAGATGGCGGCCGTGACCCCGTCCTTCGAGTCCTTACCACCGAGCACTCCGGCGGGCGACGGCTACCGCGTGCTTCCGGTCCGAGGGCTCCCCGAGCTGCGGCCCGGTGACGATCTCGCCGGCATGCTCGCCGGCGCCGCGGACCTGCAGGACGGCGACGTCCTGGTCGTCACCAGCAAGGCGGTGAGCAAAGTGGAGGGCCGGCTCGTGCCGGTGCCGCCCGGCACCGTTCGTGAGGACGTCCGGCTCGCCGCGATCGAGTCCGAGACCGTACGCGTGGTCGCCCGCCGCGGGTCGAACGTCATTGTGCAGAACCGCAACGGGCTCGTGCTGGCAGCAGCGGGCGTCGACGCCAGCAACGTGCGGCCCGACGAAATCGCGCTGCTGCCTGTCGACCCGGACGCGAGCGCAGAAGCACTGCGCCGGCGCTTGCACGAGCTCACAACGCGGCGCGTCGCCGTCGTCATCAGCGACACCATCGGTCGCCCCTGGCGCATCGGACAGGTCGACCTGGCCATCGGGGTGGCGGGCCTCGCGCCCGTGCGCGACGCGCGTGGGACACCGGACAGCTACGGGGCAGTCCTCGAGGTCACCGAGATCGCCGTCGCGGACGAGCTGGCGTCCGCCGCAGAATTGGTCAAGGGCAAGACCGACGGGGTGGCCGCCGCGATCGTGCGGGGTCTGGCGCTTCCCGACGACGGCCGCGGCGCCTCCGCGCTGGTGCGCCAGCCGGAGAACGACTGGTTCCGGTTAGGTACGGACGACGCCCGCCGCTCCACCGTCGCCCTGCGACGCACCGTCCGCGAGTTCAGCGACGAGCCAGTCGATCTCGACCTCGTCAGGAGCGCGGTCGCGGTCGCCCTGACGGCGCCGGCGCCGCACCACAGCACCCCGTGGAGGTTCGTGCTCCTGCGCGCGCGGCGAGAGCAGCTCTTGGAGGCCATGGCAGCGCGGTGGGGGCACGACCTGCGCGCCGACGGCTTCGACGAGCCGTCGATCGCACGACGTCTCAGCCGTGGAGACGTCCTGCGACGCGCACCGGTCCTCGTGCTGCCCTTTCTGGTGGGGGATGCCGCGCACCCCTATCCGGACGCCGGCCGCAGCGCCGCAGAACTGCGGATGTTCGCGGTCGCGGGCGGAGCGGGAGTGCAGAACCTGCTCGTGCAGCTCGCGGCCGAGGGGCTGGGCAGCGCGTGGGTGAGCAGCACCATCTTCTGCCCGGACGTCGTTCGTGACATCCTCAACCTGCCCCCTGAGTGGGAGCCGCTGGGCTCAGTGGCGATCGGCCATCCGCTCCGGTCGGTCCCCGACCGCCCCCCGCGCCCCCTGGACCAGTTCCTGCTCGAGCGCTGAGCGGCCACGTCCGGGCCCGGAGCCGACCCGGACCGTCGCAGGATCCGGGGGGGTCAGCCGGGCGTTCATGTCCACCTCCGGTAACCGGGTCGGTGTGGAACGTCGAGATGACGCGGACGACGAGTTCGAGCACAAGGGGAGGCAGGACGAGGGCCAGGAGGCTCTGGTTGTTCTTGAGCTCATCGACGTGGTCCACCATGCCGACGGGGTCCGCGGTGGACGAGCTGACGGGGCTGCTCGC
>JAYTSH010000066.1:0-4381 GCA_043745755.1 Cellulomonas sp.
GCGATCACCACGAAGGGCACCTTCTGGGTGCTCGCGGTGCGGATCTTCTTACCGAACCTGTCGTCGGAGTCGTCGAGCTCGGCTCGGATGCCGTGGGCACGCAGCTGCGCGACGACGCCGGCCAGGTAGTGGTTGAAGGGCTCCGCGACGGGGACCGCGACGACCTGGACGGGAGCGAGCCAGGCCGGGAAGGCGCCCGCATAGTGCTCGGTGAGGACAGCGAAGAACCGCTCGATCGAACCGAACAGCGCGCGGTGGATCATCACCGGGCGTTGGCGCGTACCGTCCGCGGCCTGGAACTCCAGGTCGAACAGCTCCGGCAGGTTGAAGTCGAGCTGGATCGTGGACAGCTGCCACGTCCGACCGATCGCATCCTTGGCCTGGACAGAGATCTTCGGCCCGTAGAACGCCGCACCGCCCGGGTCCGGCACGAGGTCGAGCCCCGACGCCACGGCGACCTCCTCGAGCGTCCGGGTCGCCTGCTCCCAGACCTCGTCCGAGCCGACCGACTTCTCGGGGTTCCGGGTCGACAGCTCGAGGTAGAAGTCGTCGAGCCCGTAGTCCTTGAGCAGGTCGAGGACGAACGTCAGCAGGCTCGTCAGCTCACCCTTCATCTGCTCCGGGGAGCAGTAGATGTGCGCGTCGTCCTGCGTGAAGCCACGCGCACGGGTCATGCCGTGCACGACACCCGACTTCTCGTAGCGGTACACCGTCCCGAACTCGAACAGCCGCATGGGCAGCTCGCGGTACGAGCGCCCGCGCGCGCCGAAGATGAGGTTGTGCATCGGGCAGTTCATCGGCTTCAGGTAATAGTTCTGCCCGGCCTTGCGGATGTTGCCGTCGGAGTCGCGCTCCTCGTCCATCTGCATGGGTGGGTACATCGACTCCGCGTACCAGTCGAGGTGCCCCGAGGTACGGAACAGCTGCTCCTTGGTGATGTGGGGCGTGTAGACGAACTGGTAGCCCGCCTCGACATGACGCTGGCGCGAGTAGTTCTCCATCTCCTGGCGGATGATGCCGCCTTTGGGGTGGAAGACCGGGAGTCCCGACCCGATCTCGTCGGGGAAAGAGAAGAGGTCGAGCTCGGCGCCCAGGCGCCGGTGGTCGCGGCGCTCCGCCTCGGCGAGCCGCTGGAGGTGCGTGCGCAGCTCGTCCTTGGTCGGCCACGCCGTCCCGTAGACGCGCTGCAGCTGCGGATTCTTCTCGCTCCCGCGCCAGTACGCCGCGGCAGACCGGGTCAGCTGGAAGCCGTTCGCAATCAGGCGGGTGCTCGGGACGTGCGGGCCGCGGCACAGGTCCTGCCACGCGACCTCGCCGCCGCGACGGACGTTCTGGTAGATGCTCAGCCCACCGAGCCCCACCTCGACCGAGGCGCCCTCGGCGTCGCCCGCGTGCCCCTTGAGGCCGATGAGCTCGAGCTTGTACGGCTCGTCGGCCAGCACGGTGCGGGCCTCGGCCTCGGTCACGTCCCAGCGGCGGAAGGTCTGGCCCTCCTTGACGATTCTCGTCATGGCCTTCTCGAGGGCTTTGAGGTCCTCGGGAGTGAACGGGGTCTCGACGTCGAAGTCGTAGTAGAAGCCGTCAGTGATGGGTGGTCCGATGCCGAGCTTGGCCGTGGGATTGATCGACTGGACCGCCTGGGCGAGCACGTGGGCCGCCGAGTGGCGCAGCACCGCGAGGCCGTCGGGCGAGTCGATCGTGACCGCCTCCACGACCGCTCCGGCCGGCAGCGGGAGGTACAGGTCGGTGAGCACACCGTCGACACGGACCACGACGACGTCACGACGATCGGAGTAGAGCTCAGTGCCCGTCGTCCCCGGCTCCATCGTGGTCGTGGTGCCATCGACGGTGAGGGTCATGGTCTCGGGCACGGCTGTTGACTCCTTGCATCGGGTCCGCTCGTGACGGCGGACGCACCTGATGCTACCGAGCAACGGGTCGCCGTCGGACGCGCCGCGGTTGAGCTGAGCGCCCGGGACGGGGCCGAGCTGTCGACACGGCCAGGAACGACGACGGCCCCCGGTCACAAGACCAGGGGCCGTACCGGTGGGCGATACTGGGTTCGAACCAGCGACTTCCTCGGTGTGAACGAGGCGCTCTACCACTGAGCTAATCGCCCGCTGCGTCACTGAGCCTACCCGCGGCACCAGCCGGGTTCACAGCGACGTGAGGGCGGCCACCCCGCGCAACGATGGCCTGGCAACGACTCGTCACGACGACGTCGAGAGGATGCTACCCAAGGTCCGGCGATATGCCGAACCGGACGTCGCAGGGCCTTTTGGGTGAACTGCACCCACAAGGCCGCCCAGATCACGTCGGGTCCTGCCATGATGTAGTCGACGGTCCGGCACCTATGAGGAGGACGGCGATGACGCAGCAGGCGTACGACGTCGTCGAGGTCGTCGCCATGCAGCTGATCAGCTCCGACGCAAGCGTGGTTCCGGTCAGCACGGAGCTCTCTTTCCGCACGTCGGACCCCTACACGGTCCGCGCGGTGTTCACCGGACCGCAGACGATGTCGACCTGGCTCCTGGGCCGCGAGCTCCTCGTCCAAGGCTTGCTCGCCGTCGCCGACGATCCGGCAGGCACTGGCGACGTCCAGGTGTGGCGAGACGACGACCCGGAGTTCGCTCTGATCTCACTCAGCGGCGTCGAGGGCAGCGCCCTCCTCGCGGCTCCGACCGGCCAGATCGAGGCGTTCCTCGCGCGCACCGAAGAGCTCGTCCCCCTCGGCGAGGAGAGCGACCGCATGGAGAGCGAGATCTCTGCACTCATTGCGGCTCTCCTCACAGCCTGAGACTCGCGCCCGTCACCTGAACGGTCTGTCCCTTCCAGGACGGACCGTTCAAGGGTTGGAGGGCCAGCTCGCACGTCGAGCCTCACGGATCGACGTTCTCGGCACTCCGGGTCTCGAAGAGATGCCTCGCGGCCAGACTGAGGTCACCAGGGACGACGTCGCGCCCGTCGAGCGACACGACGGGGACGACGTTGCGAATCGAGCCGCACAGCGCCAGGTGACCTGACCCGGCGGCGACCCCGTCGAGCACCTCGAACGGCAGCTCGCCGGCTCGCGCCTCGCGCACGGGCAGCCCGCCCGCCGCTGCCCACTCGAGCAGCAGCTCGCGCGTGATGCCCGCCAGGCACCCGCTTGCAAGGCTGGGGGTCACGAGCTCGCCGTCGCGCTCCACGAGAACGTTCGAGCCGGTGCCCTCGCACAGATCGCCGACCGTGTTGGCGAGCAACGCCTCGTCGGCCCCCCGCCGGTACGCCTCTGCGAGCGCCACGACGTTCTCGGCGTACGACGTGGTCTTGAGCCCGGTGACCGCCGACCGCTCGTTGCGGACCCACGACACGCGAATCACGCGGGCGACGTCCGACCGGACCACGGGGCCGGCCAGTACCAGGACGGTCTGGCGGGCGGTGCCAGCCTCAGCCCTGTTGGATCCAAGGGGGCCAGGTCCCGACGTGACGGTGATACGCACTCGTCCGACCTCAGGGTCTGCTGCCGCGAGAACAGCGTCGACGCCCGCCCGGACAGCGCCCTCATCAGGGTCGGCAAGGCCGAGGCCGCGCGCCGACCGCGCGAGCCGGCGCAGGTGCCGGGTGAGCGCAAACGCTCGACCGCCGGCGACAGAACAGGTCTCGAAGATGCCGTCACCGACGGTCAGGCCGTGGTCGACCGCCGTCACGACCGGGTCGCCAACGCCGCGGAGCTGTCCGTCTGCCCAGATCACGATGCTCACGCCTGCAGTCTCCCATCGGGTCGGTCGAGTGTTGCGCCCGACGCGAGGGCGACGAGCCGACGGGCCTTGAGCTCGCTCTCGAGCCACTCCGCGCGTGGTTCGCTGCCCCACGTGATCCCGGCGCCCGTGCCGAAGCGGAGCGTTCCGCCGCCAGGACCGTCGGCGGTCCACCAGAACGTCCGGATCCCCACTGCGAGCTCGGCGCGCACCGTGCCGTCAGGTGCGACGTCGACCCACCCGACGGTCCCGCAGTAGGGGCCGCGCGAAACGGGTTCGATCTCAGCGATGAGCCGCTGAGCTGCCACCTTCGGAGCACCTGAGACCGAGCCAGGCGGGTATGTCGCCGCCAAGAGTCGCGGCCAGAGGTCGGGCGAGCGGTCGAGCCCCGGCTCCAGCACCCCGCGCACCGTCGATACGAGGTGCACCAGGCCGGGGTGCTCCTGGACGCCGAGCAGACTCGTGACCTCGACGGTCCCCGGTATGCACACCTGCTGAAGGTCGTTGCGGACGAGGTCGGTGATCATGACATTCTCGGCCTCGTCCTTGGCCGAGAGCCCTGCGACCGTTGTCGCCGTGCCCTTGATCGGGCTAGACGTCACCACGCCACCTTCGATCCGGAGGAACAGCTCGGGTGACGC
>JAYTSH010000067.1:0-4303 GCA_043745755.1 Cellulomonas sp.
CACGGGTTCGAGGGTCTGACACGATCGCCGCAAGTCTCTGGCCTGCGGAAACAACGGAGCGGGTGAGGAGAATCGAACTCCCGTAGCCAGTTTGGAAGACTGGGGCTCTACCATTGAGCTACACCCGCGCGGTCGGCTCTCGCCGGTCCAGCGCACCCAGGTTACCGGGTCGGTGGCACTGCGTGGACGACGGGGCGCCCGTCCCTGCGCGGCGCTCGCCCCAGTAGACTCTTCGCGCACGGGATGTGGCGCAGGTTGGTAGCGCGTCCGCTTTGGGAGCGGAAGGTCGTGGGTTCGAATCCCGCCATCCCGACCGATCAGTGCTGCGTTCCGTGTATCTGCCCGCGCCGACGGTTGCGCATGATGGTCCGGCCCGGAGGAGTGAACCGGACCGCCCGCGGCTTTGGGGCACCGCCGTGCTGTGACGTAGCATCGAGGGTCACGTGACGCGTGTCGCCGCACCCCGTCGGGTCTCCGTCGGACCTCGGGACCGGGCACGGCTCGCGCAGCACGCCACGGATGTCGCCGGAGTCGCCGGCGCCCGCCCCGAGCAGTTGGAGACCACTGAAGTGAAGAGCGCCGTCGAGACCCTGGACGCTACCAGGGTCAAGCTGACCGTCGAGGTGCCGTACGACGAGCTCAAGCCGAGCATCGACCACGCGTACCAGCACATCGCCGAGCAGGTCACCGTGCCCGGCTTCCGCAAGGGCAAGGTCCCGCCGCGCATCATCGACCAGCGGGTCGGTCGCGTCGCGGTCATCGAGCACGCGGTCAACGAGGGGCTCTCGGGCTTTTATGCGGAGGCGGTCCGCGAGAACAAGCTGCGCCCGATGGGTCAGCCTGCGGTCGAGGTCACCAAGATCCCCGCGCTCGAGGGCACCCCCACGGGCGCTGACGGCGAGCTCCACTTCACCGCCGAGGTCGAGGTCCGGCCCGAGATCACCGTCCCGGCGCTCGCCGCGATCGCCATCACGGTCGACGACGTCGAGGTGACCGACGAGGACGTCACCGAGCGCCTCGACGCGCTACGCGAGCGCTTCGGCACGCTCGTCGGTGTCGACCGGCCCGCCGTCGAGGGTGACTTCGTCGTCCTCGACCTCGAGGCCACCATCGACGGCGAGACCGTCGACTCGGTGAGCGGGACGAGCTACCGCGTCGGGTCCGGCAACCTGCTCGAGGGCCTCGACGAGGCCGTGACGGGTCTGTCGGCCAGCGAGACCACGACGTTCGAGACCGCCCTCGCGGGCGGCGAGCACGCCGGTGAGGAGGCGCACGTCACGATCACCGCGACGACCGTCAAGGAGCGCGAGCTTCCCACGGCCGACGACGACTTCGCCCAGCTCGCGAGCGAGTTCGACACGCTCGCCGAGCTCACCGCGGACCTGCACGAGCAGGTCGCGCGCATCAAGGCCTCCAACCAGGCCGTCCAGGCGCGTGACCTGCTCCTGGAGCAGCTCATCGCCGCCACGGAGATCCCGGTCCCGCAGGGCGTCGTCGAGGCCGAGGTGACGCGTCACCTCGAGTCCGAGGGGCGTCTTGAGGACGGCGAGCACCGCGTCGAGGTCGGAGAGCAGGCCACGACGGCGCTGCGCAACCAGATCCTGCTCGACACGCTCGCGGAGAACCTCGAGATCAAGGTCAACCAGAACGAGCTGCTCGACTACCTCGTGAGCGCGTCGCGCCAGTACGGCATGGACCCGAACACGTTCATCCAGACGGTCGACCAGCAGGGGCAGATCCCAGCGATGGTCGCCGAGGTCGCCCGCTCGAAGGCGCTCGCGGTCGCGCTTCGCAAGATCGAGGTCAAGGACGGCGCCGGCAACATCGTCGACCTGTCCGAGTTCATCGGGACCGACGAGGAGGACGCGATCGAGGCGCTCGCCGCGACGCGCGACGACGAGTCGGACATCATCTTCGACGACGAGCAGCCGGCGGCGTCCGAGTCCACGCTCTGACCTGGACGTCCCGCCCCGAGGGCCCCGCACCGCATGCGGTGCGGGGCCCTCGGCGTCGCGGGTCCGGTGCCGCTTCAGGCCCGGGGTGCTGACCTGCCCTGGGGTGTGTGCGCCGACAGCGAAAACGCGCCGACGAGGGACGTTCGGTGCGGGCCCATCGCGTTAGGGTCACTGCACATGCAGGGTCCGCACCGGGATTCCAGTCGCGGACGCAGTCAGACGAAGGAGCCTTCGTGAACGACCAGACACCGGCGATCGCCCGGGCGGACTCGCCTGGATTCGGCCTCAACGACCACATCTACAACCGGTTGCTGCGCGAGCGGATCATCTGGCTGGGCTCGGAGGTCCGCGACGAGAACGCGAACGCCATCTGCGCCCAGATGATGCTGCTCGCGGCCGAGGACCCGACCAAAGACATCTTCCTGTACATCAACTCGCCGGGCGGCTCGATCACTGCCGGGATGGCGATCTACGACACCATGAAGTACATCCAGCCGGACGTGGCCACCGTCGCGATCGGCATGGCTGCCTCGATGGGCCAGTTCCTGCTCTCCTCGGGCACCAAGGGCAAGCGCTACGCCACGCCGCACGCGCGCGTCATGATGCACCAGCCGTCGGGCGGCATCGGTGGTACCGCGACCGATGTCCGGATCAACGCCCAGCTGATCCTGCACATGAAGTCGCTGCTCGCCGAGCTCATCGCCGGCCAGACCGGTAAGACGATCGAGCAGATCACCGCCGACTCGGACCGCGACCGCTGGTTCACCGCGCCCGAGGCGCTCGAGTACGGCTTCGTCGACCACGTCGTCACCCATGCCGGGTCTGTCTCCGGCGGCGGTGGGACGACGGCGTCCTGACCGGCGCGCCGACCGTCCCCCGCGAGAGCACGAGGAGAACCCCATGAGCATCGAGTCGCAGTTCTACGCCCGTGCCGGGCGCCTGGGTGGTCCGGGCGCAGCCGGCCTGGCCCCCACCTCACCGAACGGCCGCTACGTGCTGCCCCAGTTCGAGGAGCGCACGGCGTACGGCTTCAAGCGTCAGGACCCGTACACCAAGCTGTTCGAGGACCGCATCATCTTCCTCGGTGTCCAGGTCGACGACGCGTCAGCGGATGACGTCATGGCCCAGCTGCTCGTGCTCGAGAGCACGGACCCTGACCGCGACATCATCCTGTACATCAACTCCCCGGGTGGCTCGTTCACCGCCATGACGGCGATCTACGACACCATGCAGTACATCAAGCCGCAGATCCAGACGGTGTGCCTCGGCCAGGCGGCCTCGGCCGCGGCGGTGCTGCTGGGTGCGGGCAGCCCCGGCAAGCGCCTCGCGCTGCCGAACGCCCGGATCCTGATCCACCAGCCCGCGATGGAGGGCGGCGGCTACGCCCAGGCCTCCGACATCGAGATCCAGGCCAACGAGCTCATCCGCATGCGCGAGTGGCTTGAGGAGACCCTGGCGAAGCACTCGGGCCGCACTGTCGACCAGGTGCGGGTCGACATCGAGCGCGACAAGATCCTCACTGCGGCCGAAGCCCTCGAGTACGGCCTCGTCGACCAGGTTCTCGCGTCGCGCAAGGGTGTCGTCCCGGTCGTCATCCAGCCAGTCTGACCCTCGACCTGCCGGGCCCTGCACGTGGGCCCGGCAGGGACACGCCGGTCTCCCGAAGCCCGCAGGCTGACATGTCGGCGCGGGTGGTGTGCAATGGGGGCAGCACGGGGGCGACCGGTGAGGCCGCGCCCCGTCGGAGCAGGTCGACGCGCCGCCCAGCCGGACGGAGAGCGACACGAAGGAAGGGGACGCACGTGGCTCGCATCGGGGACGGTGCAGATCTCCTCAAGTGCTCGTTCTGCGGGAAGTCTCAGAAGCAGGTCAAGAAGCTCATCGCGGGCCCAGGGGTCTACATCTGCGACGAGTGCATTGACCTGTGCAACGAGATCATCGAGGAAGAGCTCGCCGAGTCGACCGAGAACGCCATGGTCGACCTGCCGAAGCCCAAGGAGATCTTCGCGTTCCTCGAGCAGTACATCATCGGCCAAGAACCGGCCAAGCGGACCCTCGCGGTCGCGGTGTACAACCACTACAAGCGGATCCAGGCTGGCGAGCTCGGCCGGTCGGGCAGCGGCATCGGCGGCGACGACCCGATCGAGATCGCGAAGTCGAACATCCTGCTGATCGGCCCTACGGGGTGCGGCAAGACGTACCTCGCGCAGACCCTCGCCAAGATGCTCAACGTGCCGTTCGCGATCGCGGACGCCACGGCGCTCACGGAGGCCGGCTACGTCGGCGAGGACGTCGAGAACATCCTCCTCAAGCTCATCCAGGCCGCTGACTACGACGTCAAGAAGGCC
>JAYTSH010000068.1:0-3298 GCA_043745755.1 Cellulomonas sp.
TCGAAGAGCCTCGCCTTGCCGGTCCCGTCGACCATCCGGACGCCGTCGCGGTTCGGCAGCGTCGAGGACAGCAGACCGGTGAGGGTCTGCTCCGGGACACCGTCGAACACCGGTGTGGCAACCGGGACGCCGGGCGCCGACTTCGCGGCGATCGCGGGGACACCGTCACGCCACGCGAGCGACGCAGCGTCGCCCTCGGCCAGCGAGATGTCCCAGCCCTGCTTGGCGATCCACCCGAGGTGGGTCTCGAGCACCTGGCCGACGTTCATGCGGCCGGGCACGCCGAGCGGGTTGAGGATGATGTCCAGCGGGGTGCCGTCCGCGAGGAACGGCATGTCCTCGATCGGGAGGATCGTGGAGATGACGCCCTTGTTGCCGTGACGACCCGCGAGCTTGTCGCCGGGCGTGATCTTGCGGCGCTGGGCGATGTACACCCGGACCAGCTCGTTGACCCCGGCGGGCAGCTCGTCGCCGTCCTCACGGTTGAACGTGCGGACCTCGATGACCGTGCCGGACTCGCCGTGGGGCACCTTGAGCGACGTGTCGCGGACCTCGCGGGCCTTCTCGCCGAAGATCGCCCGCAGCAGGCGCTCCTCCGGGGTCAGCTCGGTCTCGCCCTTGGGCGTGACCTTGCCGACGAGGATGTCGCCTGCCGAGACCTCGGCGCCGATCCGGATGATCCCGCGCTCGTCGAGGTCCGCGAGGACCTCCTCGGAGACGTTGGGGATGTCCCGCGTGATCTCCTCTGGGCCGAGCTTCGTGTCGCGGGCGTCGACCTCATGCTCCTCGATGTGGATCGAGGACAGGATGTCGTCCTGGACGAGGCGCTGGCTGAGGATGATCGCGTCCTCGTAGTTGTGGCCCTCCCACGACATGAGCCCGACGAGCAGGTTGCGGCCGAGCGCGAGCTCGCCCTCGTCCGTCGCGGGACCGTCGGCGAGCACCGAGCCGACCTCGACGCGGGCGCCGTGGTCGACGATGACGCGCTGGTTGTAGCTCGTGCCCTGGTTCGAGCGACGGAACTTCGCCACGCGGTGGGTCGTCGTCGTGCCGTCGTCGTTCGCGATGACGATCAGGTCGGCCGACACCTCGGTGACGACACCCGGCTTCGCCGCGACGATGACGTCGCCCGCGTCGATGGCCGCACGGCGCTCCATGCCGGTCCCGACGACCGGGGCCTCGGAGCGGACGAGCGGCACAGCCTGGCGCTGCATGTTGGCACCCATGAGGGCACGGTTCGCGTCGTCGTGCTCGAGGAACGGGATCAGGGCCGTCGCGACCGAGACCATCTGGCGCGGCGAGACGTCCATGTAGTCGACGTTCACGCCGGGGACGATCTCGACCTCGCCGCCCTTGGTGCGCACGAGGACGCGCTCCTCGGCGAACGCACCGTTCGCCTTGAGCGGTGCGTTGGCCTGCGCGATGACGAAGCGGTCCTCGTCGTCGGCCGTGAGGTAGTGCACCTCATCGGTGACCTTGCCGTGCACGACCTCGCGGTACGGGGTCTCGATGAAACCGAACGGGTTGATCCGTCCGTACGTCGCGAGCGAGCCGATCAGGCCGATGTTCGGGCCTTCCGGGGTCTCGATCGGGCACATGCGGCCGTAGTGCGACGGGTGGACGTCACGGACCTCCATGCCGGCGCGGTCGCGCGACAGACCACCCGGGCCCAGCGCGGACAGGCGACGCTTGTGCGTCAGCCCCGCGAGCGGGTTGTTCTGGTCCATGAACTGCGACAGCTGCGACGTCCCGAAGAACTCCTTGATCGACGCCACGACCGGGCGGATGTTGATCAGGGTCTGCGGGGTGATCGCCTCGACGTCCTGCGTCGTCATGCGCTCGCGCACGACGCGCTCCATCCGGGACAGGCCAGTGCGGACCTGGTTCTGGATGAGCTCGCCGACCGCGCGGATACGACGGTTGCCGAAGTGGTCGATGTCGTCGGTCTCGACGCGGACCTCGACGGCCTCGCCGGCACGGTGGCCGCCGATCGTCGCGACGTCGGCGTGCAGCGCCGCGAGGTACTTGATCGTGGCGACGATGTCGGCGGTGGACAGCACCGAGTCGCCCAGCGGCACGTCGATGCCGAGCTTCTTGTTGACCTTGTAGCGGCCGACCTTCGCGAGGTCGTAGCGCTTGGGGTTGAAGTAGAAGTTCTCGATCAGCGCGCGACCGGCCTCGACCGTGGGCGGCTCGCCCGGACGGATCTTGCGGTAGAGGTCGAGGAGAGACTCCTCCTCGGTCGTGACGTGGTCCTTCTCGAGCGTGTCGATGACCGCGGGGAACTGCGCGAACTCCTCGCGGATCTCGGCCTCGCTGAGGCCGAGGGCCTTGAGGAGCACCGTTGCGTTCTGCTTGCGCTTGCGGTCGACGCGGACGCCGACGTTGTCACGCTTGTCTATCTCGAACTCGAGCCAGGCGCCACGGCTCGGGATGATCTTGGCGGTGAAGACGTCCTTGTCCGACGTCTTGTCGGCGGTGCGCTCGAAGTACACGCCTGGCGACCGGACGAGCTGGGAGACGACGACGCGCTCGGTGCCGTTGATGATGAACGTGCCGCGGTCGGTCATGAGCGGGAAGTCGCCCATGAAGACCGTCTGGCTCTTGATCTCACCGGTCGTGTAGTTGACGAACTCGGCCGTGACGAACAGCGGCGCGGCGAAGGTGAAGTCCTTCTCCTTGCACTCGTCAGCCGTGTACTTCGCCGGCTCGAAACGGTGCTCGCGGAACGACAACGACATGGAGCCGCCGAAGTCCTCGATCGGGGAGATCTCCTCGAAGATCTCCTCCAGACCGGCGGTCTCGGGGACGTCCTGGCGACCGGTCTCGAGTGCGGTGGCGACACGCGCCTGCCACTTCTCGTTCCCGAGCAGCCAGTCGAAGTTCTCGGTCTGGAGCCCGAGGAGGTCCGGGACCTCCAGCGGCTCGTGGATCTTGGCGAAAGAGATGCGACGAGACGCGGTGCGATTCGCGATAGCGTCGGCGGACGGAGCAGAAGGGGTGCGCGAGGCAGCCAAGAGGGGTCCTTCCCTGCAGATCGAGTACACGCTGCGCGCTGAGAGTGCCGTCCGCCGAGCCGTCCCTTACCGTTGACCGCACGCGCCCGAGGGGCGAGCATGGCAATGTCGATCCGGGGTCGGTTTCGGGGGGCCGCAGGCACAAGCCAGCGCAAAGCGCTAGCCTAGCCCACCTGGACAAGGCTGTCCAATCAGGCCCGGCGTCCGAGCCGGGCCGTCGGCCATTTCGGCGGCAGCGCGGGCGACCGCCGGCCGACACGACGAGGCCCGCACCCCACGCG
>JAYTSH010000069.1:0-3138 GCA_043745755.1 Cellulomonas sp.
GCGCTTGCCGTCAGCCTGTTCCTGACTCGACGCATCGGCAGGTCCCTCGCCGCCGTGTCGCGCGCCGCGACTCGCGTGGCTGGCGGAAAGTTCGACGCCCACGTCACCAACCCACACCTCGGCGTCGAGTTCGACGAGCTCGCGGACGCTTTCAATGCCATGTCAGCGCGCCTCCACGACTCTGAGGCTTTGCGGCGGCGCCTGCTCTCCGACGTCGCCCACGAGCTCCGCACCCCTGTTGCGACCCTCACGGCCTATCTGGAAGGCCTCGAGGACGGTGTCGAGGCCCTGACGCCCCAGACGGTCGCGGTCCTGCGCGCGCAGGCCTCCCGCCTGACCCTGCTCGCACACGATCTCGCAGCAGTCACTCAGGCCGAGAGCGGCGAGCTCGTGCTGCAGCGCGTGCTTGTCACACCCCAGGAGATCGTCACTGCCGCCACCCTGTCCGCCGCTGACGGCTTTGCGGCTCGCGGCGTGGAGCTCGCCACCGGCGTCGACCACCACCTGGCACCGTTTGCTGTCGACCGCGATCGCATGGGGCAGGTGATCGGCAACCTCCTGGACAACGCGCTGCGGCACACACCCCGCGGAGGAGCTGTGACCGTCGCAGCCCAGGCCGCACATCCCGGCGCGGTGCGGATCGTCGTCCAGGACACCGGGGAGGGCATCGAGCCCCAGCACCTCACCCACGTCTTCGAACGCTTCTACCGGGTCGACACCGCCCGCGACCGCGACCACGGCGGGTCGGGCATCGGGCTAGCGATCACCAAGGCCCTCGTGGAAGCCCATGGCGGAACGATCACCGCCACCAGCGCCGGCCCGGGCCACGGGACCAGCTTCGAGATCCTGCTGCCGGCGACCGACGCCGCGCGCTGACGCGGCACATCTTGATCGAACCTTCATCGCACGTTCAGAGAAAGTGATTCGTCGACGCCAATCCTTGACTCGAGGTCACGCACGACGATTCACGATGACGGTCGACACCACCGTCGGGGCGATGCCGTTGCTCGCCGTTCGGTCGTTGTGTGACTACGCCGACCGGACGGAGCACATCATCGCCTTGCAGACCTCCGACGCGGACGGTCCGACCCGACGCGGGACCGTCGAGCCCGGTTCAGCCGCACCGACGCGACGCTCCCTGCGCGAGGCGTCACGGTCGTCGGGTGTTCACGCACGGGTCTCGTCGGGCGTCGACCCCGGCGACAGGGGAACGCGAGGCATGACTGGCCCATCACGCGCCGGCCGCAGACTTGGCCGCCTGGGGCGGGACTCCGTCCGCGCGGTCCTCATGCTGGCGCTCGTGATCTCGATCACCGGCACCGCCTATCGCGTCGGCGCCGCACCGGCCGCAGCTCAACCCCAGGTCCTCAGTACAATCAGCACGGTTGACGCACTCACGCTCCAGACTGATTTCACGCCACCGCTCGCGCTCGTGTCCCCGAGCGCCAGCCCGACCGTGGTCGAACGAGCGTCGCGCAGCGTCGAACGAAGCGCGGTTCCCGGCTGCGACGGGATAGTGCGAGGCAAGGGCACCAATGGTCGTCTCCCACCGTCCGAGCTGTGCAACCTCTGGCATGCCCCGTACAAGGCCCGCGCGGACGCCGCAGTCACCTTGATCGCACTCAACGACTCCTACTTCGCGCGGTTCGGTACTGACATCTGCTTGAGCTCCGGATACCGAACGTTCGAGGAACAGCTTGCGCTGCGCGCGACCAAGGGTGCCATCGCGGCGAGCGCGGGCCAGAGCAACCACGGTTGGGGGCTGGCGGTCGACCTGTGCCCGGCCGCGTATTCGGGCACCCGAGGTGTCTGGCTCCACGACGTGGGCCGCGCATATGGATGGGCGAACCCGGCGTGGGCCCATCGCGGCGGTGGGGGGTCCTATGAACCGTGGCACTGGGAGTACGCCCCGGGAGTCGATGCCCTGACGGCTGCCGGCGGAGCGGATTCCTGAGGCGGCGCGACTCGTCGTTGCCGCCACGGCGTCCGCCCGACGCGCCCGGCGCCGCGTACTGGCGCAAATGTCCGCGGAGCCGCACACTTCACCTGCTGCACCACCGCACGACCCCTCCTCCTTGAGCTCGGCTCCTGCTCGCGACCCCAGAAAGGACACTGACGTCCGTGCTGCGCACCGTCTCCTCCCACCTCTCGTTCGACGTGACCGCGTCGACCGAGCTGTTCCTGGCGATCGCGGTCGCTGACGGTGCCTACGACCGGTTCGAGCACCTGACGGTGACCCACCAGGACGCCCTCCTGGAGCCCCTGGAGATCAAGACCCCCCACGGGGCGCGGGTCCACCGGGTGCAGGCTCCAGCGGGCCGCGTGGTCGTCGACTACCACGCCCAGGTGACCGGGTTCGCAGGCCTCGCGCCGGTCGAGGACGCGGACCTCATCGAGTACCGCCGGCCGAGCCGCTACGCGGACTCGGACAAGCTGCTCGCGTTCTCCCGCCAGCAGTTCGCCGGGCTCGAGGACGCCGCGCTGCTCGCCGCCGTCGTCGCGTGGGTGAGCGGCCATCTGCGCTACATGCCGGGGTCGAGCCTGCCGACCGACGCGGCGTCGGACACGCTCCTCAAGCGCCGCGGCGTGTGTCGTGACTTCGCGCACCTGGTCGTCGCGCTGCTGCGAGCCAAGGACATGCCCGCGCGGTTCGTGTCGGTCTACGCGCCGGGCCTGGCGCCCATGGACTTCCACGCGGTCGTCGAGGCCTACGTCGACGGCGCCTGGCACCTGGTCGATGCGACGGCGCTCGCGCCGCTCGGTTCGCTGCTGCGCATCGCGACCGGTCGGGACGCGACGGACACCGCGTTCCTGTCGAGCTACCACGGGCAGCTGACGCTGCGGTCGATGACGGTCACCGCCACCGTGCAGCACGGCACCTCGCCGGACGACTTTTCCGTCGACGAAGGCGCGGGGCTCCGCGTCCTGCGCTGAGCGCAGCGACCGTCCTGCGCTGAGCGCGGCGACCGTCAGGCGCTGTCGCGCTGTGTCCGACGACGGTTCTCGAGCGCGATCAGCTCGGTGAACAGGGCCTGGTAGCCGCCCGGGTCGGCGACACCGTCCATGCGCTGCAGGCGACCGCGCAGATCGGCGATGTGCCGCGTGAACCCGATCTCGAGGATCGCGAGGACGACGCCC
>JAYTSH010000070.1:0-3499 GCA_043745755.1 Cellulomonas sp.
GCGACATCGGGCTGTTCCGTTACGCCCTGATCCGCGAGGCCGCCGACCCGGCGGTGAGCTCCCGGGCGCGCGGGGTCATGGTCCGCCAGCTCGCCGCCGTCGAGCACGCGGGGCCGTTCGGGGACCCGGTGCGGGTCTCGCGGGTCACGATCGACCGGTGGATCCACGCGCGGCGCACGGGCGGGTTCGACGCTCTGGTGCCCTCGGCCCGTTACGCCGAGGCCCGTACCCCGGGGGCGGTCCTGGACCTGGCGGCCGCCCTCAAGCGGGAGGTCCCGGCCAAGGTCATGACCGCGACCAGGCCCGCGCACGACACGAGGTTCGGGTCATCGATAACTGCTGCGGCGTTGTGGCAGGATCGCATCTACCGGGTGTCCTTCTACTTGGTTCGTTGGAGTCCTCGAGAAACCCCATCGTCCCAGGTCAGAAGGACATTCGTCCATCACGACCCGCTCAAAGTGCCACATTCACCGGTGGATTCAGGCTGAGACAGCAGGCTGGAGCGCCGGAACGGTTGTCTGTCTGTCGGTAGGCGGTCCGCCCGCCGCGGATCCAGGGGATTCGACCGAGCCGGTCGACGGCGTAGCCCGAACCGTGCACGACGACCGCGCCGGCGACCTCCGGTGCGCGACCTTCTCAGCGTTGTCGAAGCCGCGAACCCACGGACGAAGTCCTGGGCGTGGTCCGCAAGCTGGCCACGACGCTGCCCGACCCGCTGAGCGATGCACTGCCGGACCCGCGGATCTCCCTGCCGGCCATCGAACTTCGCGGACGACTGCTGGACAGGTTCGCGGTGGCGGTGGCTGAGGGTGTCGGCTCGTCGGCGGTCGGCATGTTGGCGTAGGTCTCGAACTCGGCCAGGCCGATGTTCTTCGTGGTGGCACTGACTGAGGTGATGATCAGCCGGATGCTCGTCGTCGTGCGGGCCGGGAAGCTGATGGTCGCGGGGGAGCCGTTGTTCGCGAGCGCTCCCGTCGAGACTGTGCTGCCGTCCGAGAAGACGAGCGTCGCGCCCGTGACCTGGTCCCAGAGGTTGGGTCGGTCCATGACTACCGCGCCGTTGACTGCCGTCGGGGTGGCATAGTCCAGCTGGATCCAGCTCCCTGTGGTGCCGCCGACGGTGGCCCACTCGGTGGTGTCATCGATCGGGTCGCCGAGGGCGATACCGTCCACCGCCCTGTCCGCCGTCTGGCTGGTCGCGGTGTTCTCGGACGAGGCCGTGACCTTGACACCCGGTCCTCGTGCTGAGTTCCCGGTCGATTCTCGTGCGGTCACGTACTGGCGACCCAACCGCGACGACCAGGTGAGGTCGTCCAGGCACCACAGGCTGAGGCACATCATCGAGTCGTGGGCCGCATAGGCCCGGAAGGCCTTCCGCTTCTCCTTGAGGTCCGCACCGGTGACGTTCGGCAGACGCGTCCAGGTCGGATAGCCGCCGTAGGCGTAGAGCGTGTGGGCCGTGCGGAAGTCTTGGTTCGCCTGTCGCACGAACAGCGCGGTGGCGGTGTGGTCGGCGTGGTCGCCGGTCCCGAACGGGATCGTCCAGTCCTGGGTGCGTACCGTCGTCGGGGCGAAGGCGGTCATGAGCTCGGTGAGGGTCTCCCGGAGTGAGGTGCCGGTGTAGGTCGCCGAACCATCCACGGTGCTGATCGACGTGATCGCGCCGTCCCAGAGCCGCCTGAGGCTCTCGAAGTGGTGCACGAGCATCCCCGCCCCGGTCCGGTTCCCGTCCGGCAGCCGCATCGACACGATCGAGATACCGGGAGCGCCGACCAGGGTCTCCAGCTGGATGGATCGCCCGGGCACGCCGGCGTCGCCGGTCTTCCAGATGTTGGGGACTCCAGCCATCTGCGCGTACGCAGCGCGGCTTCCCTCTTCGCGGCCCTGCCAGTAGAGGTCGTCTTTCGCGGCGTCGCCCGCGGTGACGTACACCGTCCGAACGCAGCGCCCGGCCTCGATGTCGTGGAGCACGTCGGGGCTCTGGAAGATGAGGTCGTCGTCCGCGTGCGCGACGATCTGCATCGCACTACCCGTGCATGCCGCGCGCTTCGCCGGGAACGAAGGGGGCACCCTCACGTGGAAGGGCTGGAGCACGGTCACAAGGGCGATCAGGACGGTAAGGGCGATCCCAGCGAGGACGACGACGCCAGACCGTCCGGTCACCCGCACGAGGTGCAAGCCGGCCGGGTTGCCGGAGTCACGCCCCTTCATGAAGACCGTCCTTCGTGAGGGAGTCGAACATGCCGTCATCCTGCCCCCTCGACTCTGATCTCATGGCCGAAGTGTGGCCGTCTCGTCAACTCTTGAGAATCTCCGCGCCCAGGTTCCCGCGGCGCAGGCCGTCGACGAGCACGGCGGCGCGGTCCGGGTGACCAGCGCGCCCAGTGCGAGCCCTGCGACGAGGGGCAGAGCGACCGCACGACGGTCGTCACGATGAGCAGCGGGCCGATGAGCCGCAGCAGCGGTTGCGGCGGCCCACGGCGAACATACGGCCGCGCGTTGCGGTCACCCTCAGCGAGTGCTGCGAGGCGACCGACGTGACCGAGGGGGCCGGGGTGACGGTGAAGCTTGCGCCCGACGCGGGCACACGAAAGGCCCGGGATCTGGCGGGATCAACCGAGCCTCAAGTGCGTCGAGAACCGCGAACGGATTCGACCTACAGAGCATCTCACACTCGCGTGCAGATCGTCGGCCTCGTCGCACAGGCCACGACGCCGGCACCGGCATGATGGTCGGCGCACGGCCCGTGCCCGCGCGAACTGGTCGCGCGATGACCCCGGAGGCCCGATGACCACCACCACCACCCAGGCTCCGCCCGCGCATCATCCCGTCATGTCGGCGTTGGCCAAGCGCCGAGCGGACGACCTTCAGCTGAGGGTCACGGACAAGATCACGGCGTTCGCGGGATCGATGACCTTCCTCTACCTGCACGCCGTGGTCTTCGCCGTCTGGATGCTGGCGATCGAGAAGAGTCCATGGCCGACGCTGGTCGTCTCCCTCGAGGCGATCTTCCTGTCGACCTTCGTCATGATCGGCCAGAACCGCCAGTCAGCGTTCCAGCAGGCGAAGGCGGACCACGACTTCGTCGAGCAGGAGCTGGAGCTCAAGACGAACACCGACATCACCCGCGAGATCCACGCGCTGACCACCGAGCTCCACCGCCGGCTCCTGGCCGACCAGTCCTGAGAGCACCGTGAGGGCGTCGTCGTGAGGCAACCGTGAGCCGGCCGGCCGGGTCCGCCCGCAACCCCTTCGGCTCGTTGCCGCCCGAGGTGGCGGTGCTCACCGCGGTCGCGTTCTCCGTGGCGCTCGGATTCGGGATCGTCGCCCCCGCGATCCCTCTGTTCGCCAAGGACTTCGGCGTCAGCAACTTCGCGGCCGGAGCCGTGATCTCGGTGTTCGCGCTGGTGCGCTTCGCCTCGGCGCCCGTGGCCGGTCGGTTGGTCGACCGCCTTGGCGAACGGCTCGTGCTGGCGAGCGGGATCGGCATCGTCGGGGT
>JAYTSH010000071.1:0-8586 GCA_043745755.1 Cellulomonas sp.
CTACAGCTCGCCCTGACGCTGCAGGAACCGCATCGATGCCCAGCCGATCGGGATCCGCAGCCAGTAGGTCAGCACGCGGAACAGGACTGTGACCGACGCGGCGATACCGGGGTTGATCGCGCCGATGGACGACAGCAGGGCGATGAGGGTCGCCTCGATCGTCCCGACGCCGCCGGGGACCGGGACGACCGCACCGATCGAGTTGCCCGCCAGGTAGATGATCGCGATCTGCACGATCGACAGGTGCTGATCGAACGCGAGCAGGCTCGCCTGGAACGCGAGCACGTAGCCCATGGTCATCAGGACGTTGCCGCTCACGGCGAGCACGAGCCGCCGGGGCTGTCCGACGACCTCGATGAGCCGCGGCCAGGTCTGCCGAAGCATCGGCAACGTCTTGCGCGCGACCCACTGCCGGACGGGCGGGACGAGCATCGCGGCCGCCACGAGGGCGGCGAGCAGGCCGATCGCCAGGAACATCGTGGGCGTGACGGTGAACTTCGTCGCCTCGTTGGTGCCCGACGCGATCGACAGCACGATCAGCAGCATGACGGTGACGATGAACTGGGAGACCTGGACGAGCGCGACCGTCGCCGCAGCGAGCGACGCGGACACCCCACGCCGCGTGAGCAGCCGGAGGTTGAGTGCGGCGGGACCGATCCCGGCCGGTGCGGCGAGTGCGACGAAGGTCGCGGCCGACTGCGTGAGGGTCGCCCGCCACACCGGGATCTTGACGGGCGCGAACGCGACGAGGGCCAGGGATGCACCCACGAGGGTCGCGAGACCGAGACCGAACGCGACGACGCTCCAGCGCCAGTCGCTCTGCCGGAGCGCGCCGGTGATCTGGTCGACGTTGATCGTGGTGAGGACGACGACGACGGCGGCGAGCGTGATGAGGATCGTGAGCACCGTTCGGGCGCCGAACCGCACGAGGCGCTCGGGCTCGATGTCGGCCTCGGGCAGCCGTTCGACGAGCGCCGACCGCAGCTCGGCCAGCACCTCCTTGTGGGTGCGCATCTCGTCACGCGTGCGCCGGGGGAGCCCGATCGTCTGGAGCAGCGGGCCGACGGCGGCGATGTCGTCGTCGGGCAGGACGGTGACCGCCGACTCCAGTGCGCGGGTCGCGCCGACGCGCAGGGCCAGGAGAGCGACGAGCGCGGTCACGTCCATGCGCCGGGCGAGCTCGGACGACGCGACGTCGCCCTGGTCCCAGCCGACGAGCCAGACGACGGGCCGACCGAGCAGCTCTTGGACCAGGATCACGTCGCTCGTCAGTGCACGGTGGGCGATGCCCGCACCGTGGGCGAGCTGCAGCTGCGCCCAGATCTCCCGGAGCAGCGCATCGGTGATGTGCGAGCGGGGGACCGACGAGAGCGGCACGGCTCCCCGCACCTCCTCCTGGACGAGCAGCATTGAGTCCTCGGCCTCGGCGACGCTCAAGAGCTTCGGGGTGCGGACCCCGGCGGCGCGCGCGGCGTAGGAGAGCAGCGCGGCACGCTCGGTCGCCTGGCGCAGCGACACGACAGACCGGCGGTCGATGCCCCGCAGGCGCAGCGAGCGCCACAGCCGGGACAGCGCGCCGAGCACCTGGCGGTCACCGTCGAGGACGACGACGTCGAGGTGCTCGCCGTCGACCGTCGTCAGCTCGTACACGCGGTGGTCGGAGTAGCGGGTCAGGGCGCGCGTCGCGGGCTGCATGGCGGCCGCGGTCGGCGCCGGAGCGTCGCCGGGCGCGCGCACGGCGTGGGGATCGGGGTCGATCGCGTCGTCGGGCACCCGGACCAGCCGTATCGGGTCGAACCCGGCGCGACGGACGCCGTCGACGAGCCCGGTGCCGTACGCGCGCTCGGACTGCACCCCTGACAGGTAGCGCACCCCGAGGCCCGCGACCCGTCCGAGCAGCACGGCGATCGCGACGCCGGGGAGGGAGACCTGGGCGGTGATGACCACGACGCCGATCGCGACCCAGAGCAGGTTCCACGACCACACGACGGTCCGACGCCGCGCGCGAGGGCCGGTGGCGGTGAGCAGGCCGGAGATGAGCCCCATGAACCCGGGGACGGTGAGCACCGACTCGCCGCGAAGGCGGACGGAGAGGCCGCCGACGAGCTCGGCCGACCCGAACGTCGCGACTGCCCAGCTGACCGCCATGCACAGGAGGATCGCCCCGACGGCGGCGACCAAGGACTCGACGAGCTGGCGGCCGAGACGACGGAGCGCGAGCTCGATGAGCACGGCGACGGGCACGAGGATCGTCACAGCACCCTCGAGGACCGCGACCGGCACGTTGAGGATCTGCCGGAGGATGGAGGCGAAACCCTGGACGTCTTGGGCGACACCTGTCGTCGTGTTCTGCGCGTAGGTCGCCAGGACCAGGACCAGCACCGCGCCGATCGCTGAGACCACGACCCCGAGCAGGTCGCTGGGGTGGTGCACGCGGACGGCCGGGGTGTCCAAGATCTCGACCTCGTGCACGCGACCGATCAGGATGCGGCCGGACTCGACCATCCCCGCGGAGAGTCCCGGCGGGGGGTCGGAGCCGAGCCGCGCAGGCGTCGGCGAGTCGGGCATACCCGCGAGTGTAGGCAGCCGCACGGCTCAGGACAGGCCGAGTGCGGACCGCCACGCGGCCGGGACGAGCGCGTACCCGACGAACGCGACCACGTCCAGGAGCATGTGCGCGACGACGAGCGGGAGGACGCGACGGTGGCGGCGGTAGTACTCCGCGAACACCAGGCCCATCACGGCGTTCCCGATGAACGGCCCGAACCCCTGGTACAGGTGGTACGAGCCTCGCAGCAGCGCGCTCGCGGCGAGGATGAGCGGCGTGCGCCAGCGCAGGTCACGCAGCCGTTCCATGAGGTACGCGACCGCGACGACCTCCTCGAGCAGCGCGTTCTGCAGCGCCGCGAGGACGAGCACGGGGATGGTCCACCAGGCCGCGTTGAGCGCCGACGCCTGCACCTGGACCGTGATCCCGAGCAGGCGTCCCAGGGCGTACAGCCCGAGCCCGGGGATCCCGATGACGGCTGCGAGGCCGACGCCGATCCCCACGTCGCGCATCGGCCGCACCGCGTCGAGCCCGATCCGGCGGACCGCGCTGCGCCCGTGGGCCGACAGCAGGAACAGTGCGAGCGCGACCGGGACGAGCGCGAACCCGATCGAGAGCAGCTGGTAGGTGAGGTCGAGGTAGGGGCGCGGCGACTGGCTCGCGTTGAGCGTCGCGGTCTGCTGCGCGAGCGGCGGACCCGCGGTCAGCCGGGCCACGATGTCGACGACCGCGTAGATGCCGGACCGGCCGAGCGAGAGCCCGAGGACGATCCAGATCTCGACGGTGAGCCGCCGCCCGATCGCGCGCTGGTCGGGTTGCGGCGGGCCGGTCATCCGCAGAGCCTAGGCGGCGCAGCCGTGTGTCAGGCGAAGCGGCGCAGCCGCAGCGAGTTGCTCACGACGAGCACCGACGAGAACGCCATGGCCGCGCCGGCGATCATCGGGTTCAGCAGCCCGAACGCCGCGAGCGGGATCGCCGCGACGTTGTAACCGAACGCCCAGAACAGGTTCTGCTTGATGACCCGCAGGGTCGTCCGCGACAGCCGGATGGCCTGCGCGGCCGAGCGGAGGTCACCGCGCACGAGCGTCACGTCCGACGCCTCGATCGCGACGTCGGTCCCGGTGCCCATCGCGAGCCCGAGGTCGGCCGTCGCAAGTGCGGCGGCGTCGTTCACCCCGTCGCCGACCATCGCGACGCGGGCGCCCTCGGCCTGCAGGCGTCGCACGACGTCGACCTTCTCCGCGGGCAGCACCTGGGCGAAGACGTCATCGGGCGAGATCCCGACAGCACGTGCGGCGGCGTTTGCCGCGCCGAGGTTGTCGCCTGTCAGCAGGACGGGTCGCAGCCCCAGCGCGCGGAGCTGGGCGATGGCCTCGCCCGACGTGGCCTTGAGCGGGTCGCGCAAGACGAGCACGCCTCGCGCAGAGCCGTCCCACGCGACCATGACCGCTGTCGCGCCGTCGGCCTCGGCCGCGGCGAAGGGACCGTCGAGCTCGTCGGTGCGGACCTGCTGCTCCGCGAGCCAGGTCGGTCGCCCGACGAGCACCCGGCGCGACATGGCGAGACCCGAGTGCGCGGTGCGGACGACGCCGGACACGCCGCGGCCCGGTTCGTTGCGGAAGTCGAGCACCTCGTCCGAGCCGACCACGACGCCGTCCTCGCCGGTGGACGACGCGGTACCGGCGCCAGGTCCGGCCGCTGCCGCGACCTCGGCGACGGCCTGCGCGATGGGGTGCTCGGACAGAGCCTCGACCGCACCGGCGTACCGGAGGACCTCGGCCTGCGCGGCGTCACCGGACGCGGCGGTGGCGGTGGCGGCGGCGGGGACCAGGATGTCGACGAGCGACATGCGGCCCTGGGTCACCGTGCCGGTCTTGTCGAGGACCACGGTGTCGATCCGCCGGGTCTGCTCGAGGATCTCCGGACCCTTGATGAGGATGCCCAGCTGCGCGCCGCGGCCTGTCCCGACCAGCAGCGCGGTCGGGGTCGCGAGACCCAGGGCGCACGGGCAGGCGATGATCAGCACGGCGACCGCCGCGGTGAACGCTGCCTGCGTGCCGCCGCCGGAGACCAGCCACACGACGAACGTGATCGTCGCGAGCACGAGCACGACGGGGACGAAGACCGCCGAGATGCGGTCCGCAAGCCGCTGGACCGGTGCCTTGCCGGTCTGCGCGGCCGCGACGAGCCGCCCGATCTGCGCAAGCCGGGTCTCCTCGCCGACCCGCGTCGCGCGGACCACGAGGTGACCGGAGGAGTTGATGGTCGCGCCCGTGAGCTCGTCGCCCGGCCCGACGTCGACCGGGACCGGCTCGCCCGTGAGCAGCGACGTGTCGACAGCGCTCGTGCCGGACACCACGACACCGTCCGTCGCGACCTTCTCGCCCGGTCGGACCGCGAACTCGTCGCCCGTGTGCAGCTGGGAGATCGGCACGCGCTGCTCGGTGCGGCGTCCGTCGGGCCCGGTGACCAGAAGTGCGACGTCCTTCGCGCCGAGGTCGAGGAGAGCGCGGAGCGCATCCCCGGCCCGACGACGCGACCGGTGCTCGGCGTACCGGCCCGCGAGCAGGAACGTGGTGACGACCGCGGCCGTCTCGAAGTAGAGCTCGGGCGTGGTCATGCCCATCCCTGCGTTGCGCGCGGGGAAGAGGGTCGGGGTCATGCGCATGCCGATCTCGCCCGCGCCGCCGAGCACGAGCGCCCAGAGCGACCACGCGGTCGCCGCGATGATCCCGATCGACACGAGCGTGTCCATCGTGGAGGCACCGTGCCGGCCGGCGCGCGCGGCCGCCTTGTGGAACGGCCAGGCCGCCCAGGTCGAGACGGGCAGCGCGAGCACCGCGACGACCCACTGCCAGCCGGGGAGCTGCAGGGCTGGGATCATCGAGAGGGCGAGGACGGGCACGGTGAGGACCGCCGCGCCCTGCAGCCGGCGACGCAGGTCGGTGCCGCGCTGGTCGGTCGGGGCCGACGTGTCCTCGTCGGGCTCCATCTCCTGGCCCGCGGGCATCGAGTGCCCCGACAGGGCGTGCGCGATCGGGTCCATGCCCATCTCGTGGGACATCCCGAGCGAGCCTGCCGCGGCGGTCGTCGTGAGCGAGCGGCGGGACAGGACCCGCGCGTCGTACCCGGCCTTGCGGACCGCGGCGACGAGGGCGTCGTCGTCCGCGGGGCTGCCGGCGTCGTCCGCGAGCAGCTCGACGTGAGCCGTCTCGAGCGCGAGGTTGACCGTCGCCGTGACGCCCGGGACCCGGTTCAGACGCTTCTCGACGTGCATGACGCACGACGCGCACGTCATCCCCTCGATCGCGAGGTCGACGGTCGCGACGGGCGCGCTGCTCGCGGTGCGGACGACGCCCTCGGTCACAGCAGCGAACCCTTCGGGGTGAGCGCGTAGCCCGCCTCGTCGATCGCCGCGGCGATGGCCTCGTCGGTCAAGGGCTCGTCCGAGACGACGCTGACGGGCGAGGAGCCGCCGTTGACGAGCTCGATCGACACGTCGCGGACGCCGGGGATAGCGGTGAGCTCGGTGGTGACGTGCTGCACGCAGTGGCCGCAGGTCATGCCGTCGACGGAGAAGGAGGTGGTCTGACTCATGGTGATGTCCTCTCGGGGCGTTCGGGGTGGTGGTTCAGCTGCGGACGAGTCGCGCGATGGCCTCGGCGGCCTCTCGGACCTTTTCGGCGCCGGCCTCGGGCGACTGCCGGGCGGCGTCGACGACGCAGTGGCCGAGGTGGTCCTCGACGAGGCCGATGCTCACGGCCTGCAGCGCCTTCGTGACTGCGGAGACCTGCGTGAGGATGTCGATGCAGTACACGTCCTCGTCGACCATGCGGGCGATGCCGCGAACCTGCCCCTCGATGCGGCTCAGGCGCTTGAGGTAGTCGCCCTTCTTGTCGGTGTAGCCGTGCATGGCTCCTCCGGGGTCGGGCGGGCGGTCGGTCGGGCATGGTCGTCGTGCCGTACCCGGTCCAACGAAAGTACCCCCCGGGGGTATTCCACCGGGGGACGAAGGTCCTGTATCTGCTCGGCGGCAGCGTATCTGTGGTGGTTTGCCCGACCCCTTGGGGGTATCGACCGTGCGTCGGGCGCGGTCTCCTTCCGGAGAGGTCAGTGCGATGAGGGACGACGTCATGACGTTCGGGACCCAGGACCAGCGCACCCAGACGTGCACAGTCCCGCCGAGCCCGGAGCTGCTGGTCAAGTGGCGCAAGGACCTTGCGTCGGTCAACAAGAGCCGCGACGCTGCACCAGCGCTGCGGCTCGCACGCGAACCGCACCCGCTGGGGTTCAACGACGGCGTGATCGTGCCGCCCGAGGAGTTCCCGGCGGGCACACCGTTCAGCGCGATCCGGGGCACGGCCGCCGACCGCGCGCCCCTGCGCGGCACGGTGAACGTGGCGGTCGTCCTCGTGGACTTCTCCGACAAGGTCATGACCGCGACCACCGCGCAGTTCGACCAGCTCTTCTTCTCGTCGGGCGTCCTGCCGCACGGCAGCGTGAAGGAGTACTACTCCGAGGTCACGAACGGCCTGGTCACGCTCGCGGGCACGGTCGTCGGGCCGTACCGGATGCCGCAGACGCTCGCGTGGTACGCGAACAACGGGTCCGGCATCGGCCTGGGCGGCACCGCCTTCCGCTCCCCGCAGCTCGCGCTCGACGCGGCCAACGCGGCCAACGCCGCCGTGGACTTCACTCCGTACGACAACGACGGCAACGGGTTCGTCGACGCGTTCATCGTGGTCCACGCCGGTCAGGGCGCTGAGGTGACGGGCTCGAAGGGCGACATCTGGTCGCACAAGTCGGTGCTCGCGAGTGCGCTCGCGGTCGACAGCACCAAGATCTACGGCTACCTCACGATCCCCGAGGACGCCAAGATCGGCGTCAGCGCCCACGAGCTGGGCCACCTGCTGTTCGGCTTCCCTGACCTCTACGACACGGACTACTCGTCCGAGGGCATCGGCAACTGGTGCCTCATGTCGGGCGGCTCGTGGAACGGCGGCGGCGCGCAGCCCTCGCACCCGAGCGCGTGGTGCAAGGTCAACCAGGGGTGGGTCACGACGACCGTCGTCACGACCAACGGCGCTCTGACCATCCCGGCCGTGGAGTCCTCGCACACCGTGTTCCGGCTGTGGAAGGACGGCGCGAGCGGGTCGGAGTACTTCCTGCTCGAGAACCGTCAGCCGATCGGCTACGACGCGGCGTTGCCCGGGTGGGGCGCACTGCTCTGGCACATCGACGAGACGCAGCCCGGCAACACCGACGAGAACCACTACAAGGTCGGGCTCCTGCAGGCGGACGGCAAGCGGGACCTCGAGCTCAACCACAACCGCGGCGACGCGGGCGATCCGTTCCCCGGCTCGGCGACCGTCGTCACCATCGACGGCACGACGACGCCCGGCACCAAGTCCTACGCCGGCGCCGACACGTGCGTCGCGCTGTCGTCGATCTCGCCGTCGGGCGCTGTGATGACGGCGAACGTCCGCGTGAGCTGCAAGTCGGTCATCAAGGACCTCAAGGACACCCGCAAGGAGGTCAAGGAAGGCTTCAAGGAGACCCGCAAGGATCTGAAGGACATCAAGGAGGTCCGCAAGGAGCGGATCAAGGACATCAAGGAGGTCCGCAAGGAGCAGATCAAGGATCTCAAGGAGGCCTTCAAGGACCTCAAGGACCAGCGCGAGTACAAGAACATCGTCGAGTGGCCGGGCTGGAACCGGCCCGGTGGCGGTGGCGACCCGCTCGGCGGCGGCGGCGGAGGGTTCCGAGCGAGCCAGGCGCCAGGCTCCGACCTCGAGGACCGGCTCATGGCGCTCGAGTCCGTCGTCTACGGCGAGCCCGACGGCGGTGAATACGGCGCGGGCGCCGGAGGCGGGGCGGATGTCGGCGCGGTGCCGTTCATCGACCGGTCGCTGCGACCGGACCTCAGCGGCGCACCCGGAGCGCCGAGCGGCGACGCCGACCTCGCGGCCCGGATGGCTGAGGGCGACACGACCGCGAAGCGCGAGTTCGACACGCCGGTGCGGTGAGCGATGGACGCG
>JAYTSH010000072.1:0-10434 GCA_043745755.1 Cellulomonas sp.
GGCGGACAGCGGAACGACGCGCGCAGCGTCCGGCGCTTCTTCCAGTACCTGCTGCTGTTCGGTCTGCTCATCGTGGCGGCCGTCGGGCTGTCGGAGCTCCTCGGCCTGCCGTTCCAGAAGGCGACCTTCGCCGGGGACAGCAGCAGCGCCGTGGCCCGGGCGCTGACCTTCACGGTGTTCGGAATACCGATGTTCCTGCTGCTCGCGGCGTCGTCGCGTCGGCAGCTGCAGCGCGACCCGGATGAGGCGGCGTCCGTCGGCTGGGCCGTCTACCTCACCGTCGCGCCCGTGACGGCCCTGGTCGTGGCCATGTTCGCGCTGCACGACGTCGTCGCCCCGGCGCTGTCGGGCGAGGCCTTCGACTGGCCCGCGGTGATCCGGTTCGTCGTGTGGGCCGCGGTCTGGCTCCTGCACTGGACGGTGGCGCACCGGATGCTCGACGCCGGCCGCCGACAGGGTCAGCTGGTGATCGGCTCGCTGATCGGCCTGGCCACGAGCGTCACGGGCCTCGTCTGGCTGCTCGGTGCATCCGTCACCGCCCTCGTCGTGAGCGACGCGGGCACGGTGCTCGTCGGACAGCAGCGCCCGGTCGCGCAGGCGGCAGCGACGGCAGTCGTCGGAGTCCCGGTCTGGGTCGTCTACTGGCTGCGGACCTGGTCCACGGCGGACCGGACCCCCCTGTGGTTCGGCTACGTGCTCCCCGTCGGCGTCGGCGCCTCGCTGGTCCTGGCCGTCGTCGGCGCCAGCATCGCTGTGTACCAGCTGCTCGTCTGGCTCCTCGGTGCCCCGTCGTCGACCCAGGCTGCCCAGCACTTCGATGGCACACCGACCGCTGTCGCCTGCGTCGTCGTCGGCGCTCTGAGCTGGTGGTACCACCGGCAGGTCCTGGCCGGCGCGGCACCCGGACGCACCGAGGTCACGCGCGTCTACGAGTACCTGATGGCGGGGATCGCCCTGCTGGCTGCCGCCGTCGGCGTGACCCTGGTGATCGTGGCGCTCGTCGAGTCGCTGATCCCGGTCGCCGGTATCGAGCTCGGCACCTCGGTGGTCAACTCGCTGCTGTCCGGCGTGACGCTCCTCCTCGTCGGCGGCCCGTTGTGGTGGGTCTTCTGGTCGCGCATCAACCGGGTCGCGCACGCCGACGGCCCGGAGGAGCTCGGTTCGCCGACCCGCCGGACCTACCTCTTCGTGCTCTTCGGTCTCGGCGGCGTCGCTGCCGTCATCGCCGTCCTGGTGGCCGCGTTCGTCGCGATCCACGGTGCCCTCCAGGGCAACCTCGACGCCCAGGTGGTCCGCGACCTGCGCATCCCCGTCGCGATCCTGCTGGCCGCCGGTGCGATCTCCGGGTACCACTGGTCCGTCTACCGCGACGACCGCTCGCGGCTGCCGGCGCCTCAGGCTCACCTCGGCGCGCGGTACGTGCTGCTCGTCGGCGCCCCGGAGCCCGCTCTCGTCGGCGCGGTCGAGCACCGAACGGGCGCCCGGGTCGACCTGTGGGTGCGCGCCGACGGCCTGGCCGGGCCCTGGCTGGTCGACGACGTGGTCGCCGCGGTGCAGGCGTCCCCGACCCCTGCGCTCACGATCGTGGCGGGGCCGGCGGGGCTCGAGACGGTCGGGATGCTGCGTCCGTAGCAATGAGGCGATGCCCGACACGTGGTCGGTGCATCGGGTCACGCTCCCGGCGTGATGGGGTGGGCCCCACGGAGCGCGCCGCCCGGCGCGGGCCACGGCGCCGGAAGGGAGCCGCGTGACGGACCTGCTGTCCTCGCCGCGTCCCGGCGCGGCCGACGATCTCAACGACGCGCTCACCGGTGCCGATCTCGCCCGGAGCCGGGCCGAGACGGACGTGCTGCTCGCCGACCACGGCGTCACGTACGGCACCGACGACGCGACTCCGGGAGCTCCCGGCTGGCAGCTCGACCCCGTCCCGGTCGTCATCGACGAGCTCGAGTGGCCCTCGCTCGAGTCCGCACTGGTCGAGCGGGCCCAGGTGCTCGACCAGGTCCTCGTCGACCTGTACGGCCCGCGCCGACTCCTCACGGACGCGCTGCTGCCCCCCGAGATCGTGCTCGCGCACCCCGGGTTCCTGCGCGCCGTCGACGGGCTGCGCCTGCCCACTGCCCGCGAGCTCGTCCTGACGGCCACCGACCTCACGCGGGACGCGTCGGGCAGCTGGGTCGCGATCGCCGACCGCACGCAGGCACCGTCGGGCGCCGGGTACGCGATGGAGGACCGACGCGTCGTCGCGCGCGTGCGTTCCGGCGTCTACCGGCAGGCATCGATCCAGCGGCTGGGGCCGTTCTTCCACGCCCTCAAGCTCGCGCTGCAGGACGCCGCCCCCAGGGGAGCCATGTCGCCGCGGGTCGTGCTGCTCACGTCCGGTCCGCACAGCGAGACCGCGTTCGACCAGTCGTACCTGGCTGCGATGCTCGGCCTGCCCATGGTCGAGGGCAGCGACCTGCTCGTGCGCGAGGGGCGGGTGTGGATGCAGGGGCTCGACGCGCTCGAGCCGGTCGACGTCATCCTGCGGCGAGTGGACGCCGACTACTGCGACCCGCTCGAGCTGCGGGCGGACTCGCGTCTCGGCGTGCCCGGCCTCGTGCGCGCGCTGCGGGCCGGGTCGGTGAGTGTCGTCAACCCGCTCGGCAGCTCGGTCCTCGAGAACCCGGCGCTCCTGGCCCACCTCCCCCGGCTTGCGCGCGCCGTCCTCGGTCACGACCTCGCCCTGGGGACGCCGCTGACGCACTGGTGCGGCGACAGCAACGCGCGCGCGCGCGTCCTTGCGAACCTCGACCGGCTCGTCCTCAAGCCGACGGTCCGCGGGTCCCGGAGCACCACCGTGCTCGGCTGGACGCTCGAACGTTCCGCCCTCGACGCCCTGGCTGCGCGGATCGCCGCGGAGCCCGGCGCGTGGGTCGGTCAGGAACCCGTCGGCGAACCGTGGGCCACGGACACGCCAGCGGCCGTGCTCCGGACGTTCGCCGTCGCGCACGACGGCTCGTACCGGGTCATGGCGGGCGGTCTGGCGCGGGTCGCTCCTTCCCCGTCGCAGCAGATCGTCTCGGGTGCGCTGGGTGCGGTCGCGAAGGACGTCTGGGTCCTGTCGTCCGAGACCGGCACGCTGCCCGACCCGTGGCTCAACGCTCCGGGGGCTGCGGGTCCGCACCGGGCGGTGTCGGGGATCTCGCCGCGCACCGCCGAGAACATGTTCTGGCTCGGCCGGTACGCCGAGCGCGCCGGTGACACGGTCCGCCACCTGCGTGCGCTCGTCGACCGCTGGAACGACTACCACCACTCGCCGCGCTCGGTAGGTGGCCGGGCGCTCGGTGCGCTCCTGGCAGCGGCCGACGTCGCGACCCCGGCGACCTGGCCGGGAGCGACGACGCGCTCCGCACCCCTCGACCTGCGCTCGCTGCTGCTCGACCGGTCCTCCCCCCGGTCGGTCGCCCGGTCGGTCCGGTCGCTCATCGACGCCTCGTCAGCCGTCCGCGACCAGCTCTCGGGGGACAGCTGGTTGCCGCTCGCGAGCATGGAGCGCTCGTTGGCCGGAGCGCGCAGCGAGGCGCCGCCGGCCGCCGACCAGCTCGCCGCTCAGGCATCGGCCGAGACCGCCGGCCTGCAGCCCGTGCTCGACCGTCTCCTCGAGGCCCTGCTCGCACTCGCAGGGATCGGGGCGGAGAGCATGGTCCGGGACGCGGGCTGGCGGCTCCTCGACGCCGGACGACGCCTCGAACGGGCTCAGCACCTCGTGGAGTCGCTCGCCGCGACGCTCACGGACGTGCGGCCCGCAGCGGTCGACGCGCTCGTCATCGAGTCGGTCCTGATCACGCACGAGTCCGTCCTGACCTACCGACGCCGCAACCAGGGCCCGGCGAGCGTCGCGGGCGTGATCGACCTGCTGCTGGTCGATCCGACGAACCCCCGCTCGCTCGCCTTCCAGCTCGACCGGCTGCGTGACGATCTCGCGGACGTCCCCACGACGCTGCGCACCCGCGACCTGCGCGACCGTCTGCTGCAGGACGTGACCGACGTCCTCACCGAGCTCGACCCGGTCGCCGCCGCAGCCCTCGTCACCGACGACGGTCGCCGCCAGCACCTCGCCGAGACCCTGGACTCCATGCGGTGGCGGCTGCGCGCCCTGTCCGACGAGATCGCGCTGGTCCACTTCGCCCAGCCGGCCGCGATCCGCACGCTCGACGACACGTGGGGTGTGGAGAGCGCGGACGACGCCGTGGTCGCGGCCGGCCCCCACGACTCGGACGACTCCGACGAGGGGGCCGACGCATGAGCGAGCCGGCCGGCGTCGAACCACGCACGTACGCGCTCGTGCACCGCACGACCTACGCGTACGCCCAGCCGGTCACGAGCTCCTACGGCCGCACGGCCCTGACCCCGCGCGAGCTGCCCGACCAGACGTGCCACAGCTCGACCCTCACCGTCCGCCCGGCTCCCGCGGACACCGGTGCGCACGTCGACTACTTCGGCAACCGGTCCACCTACTTCGCAGTCGAGACGGAGCACCGCAGGCTCGTCGTGACAGCACGGTCGACCATCACCGTCACCCGCCGGCAGGCCGTCGTCGATGACCTCCCCGTCGTCGCGTGGGAGGACGTGGCCCGGGCGGTCCGCACCGGCCGTGCGGCCGGGTCGACGGACGAGGACGAGTGGGACGGCGTCGTGCACGACGACGTGCCCGACGAGCCCCTGGCCGGCTCCCCCGACCACCACCGCCTCGATCGCGACCTCGACGGCATCGGGCTCGTCGCGCTGCGCGAGGCGACGCTCGCGTCCCGCCACGTGGCGCTCACCGCCGAGGTCCGGGACTGGGCCGCGCCGTCGGTCACCCCGCGGCGACCGATCGCCGAGCTGCTCGCGGACCTCGCGCACCGCATCCGCACCGAGCTCACCTACCGGTCCGGGTCGACCACCGTCCACACGACCCAGGCCGAGCTGCTCGCGCAGCGCGCCGGAGTCTGCCAGGACTTTGCGCACCTCATGATCGCGGCGCTGCGGGTGCACGGGCTGCCGGCGCGGTACGCGAGCGGCTACCTCGAGACGATGCCGCCGCCGGGGCGCGAGAAGCTGCGCGGCGCCGATGCCTCGCACGCCTGGGTCTCCGCCTGGGTGCCCGGGTCCGGGTGGGTCGAGATCGACCCGACGAACGACAAGTTCATCGACAGCCGGTACGTGATCCTCGGCTGGGGTCGCGACTACTCGGACGTACCGCCGCTGCGGGGCGTCATCTTCACGGAGGGGCCCGGTGCCAAACCGTCGGTGTCGGTCGACCTGGTGCCCACCGCGGCTCCAGGTACCCCGGCCACCCCGAGCGACAGCGCAGGCGCCGCTCCCCACACCGCTCCCCACAACAGCGAGGGCCCCTCGGAGTAAGCGTCCGAGGGGCCCTGCTGGACCGCGGGTGCCCGCCAGCGAACCGGCGGCGCTTCGTCGCGGATGACTCCTGCGACTCCGTCTCGACGGTGATCTTCCGGTTGCCCGGTCTCTCGGGTGTCTCGACGTCCTGCGATCGGTCTCCCGGTTCCTGCGATCCTTCTGCGTCGTCATCCGCAGCTCCTCGGGTTGCCCCGCGAAGTCGGTCCGCCGTTCTCCGTTCGACCCCAGCCTCCAGGTCTCCGTGACCCTCCTGTGGCGTCCCCCTTGCGGGGTCTTCCTCCGGTGGATCTCAGTCCTTCGAGGCCGTTGGCATAGGTCTAGTCCTGCCGCACCGGGCCCGCAAGGGGTGCCGCCAACTTTCTTTTTCCACCGGTCGGTGCACACCTTCATCCACAGGCTGGCCTGCATAAACGCGCCATCGGCACAGCCCTGTGGACAACATCTGTGGACGACACGCTGGAGACGCCACGCCGATGGACCTTGAGAGGGCAGCTGCTCGTCCGCCGACACGTTCGTCACCGGAAGTTTTCCCGATCGCCGCGCGTCGATCACCCGGGTCCGACAGGGTCTCCCGTAGCCTGGAACTCAGCGAAGGCCCCTCGGAGTAAGCGTCGAGGGGCCTTGCTGTGTGTCAGGGGCCGTTCGAGGCAGCTTCGCGCGCCGCCGACGACCTGTAGCACAGGACCGTCGAGCGCGTTTCATAGGACCTGTGGATGTGACTGTGGACAGGGGCTGTGGACAAGAACCCCGCGACATCGTGACAAGGGCGTCAGGCGCCCACGTCGTGCAGATGATGGATCACGTCGTGCAGGAAGTACTGCCCGAGCGTGCTGACAGTGAAGACCGACCCGTTCGACCGCCGTCCGGGCCTGTCCCACTGCTCGCCCTCCACGCCGTCGAACGCGTCGGCCAGCGCATCGGCGACGGCGACGAGCTCGCTCGCGACGACCGCCGGGGACTGCAGGTCGTAGCGGTCGGCCACGGCCGCGGCGTCCTGGTCCCAGCTCTCGAACAGCGGGTCGTCGTGCTCGAGCATGCTCACGAGCCGCGTCCCGAACACCAGGTGCACGTCGCGGACGTGCGCTCCGTACTCGAGCACCGACCAGACCGAGGGCTCCGGCCTCTCCCGCGCGTCACTGCGGCTCAGTGCGCCGACCCACCGCGGCGCGAGCGTGCGGACGGTCGCGGCGATGGCCGCCGGCTCGACGTCGAGCGCGGCGAACCCGCACTCGGGGCACCGCTGGTCCAGGACCCAGGTCCAGTCCTTCGTGTCCGGCTCGATCTCGGGCGGGGCAACCTGCGGGTCCGACGTCATGCCCTCACGATATCGACCACCCGGGCGGCTGAACACCCCCGGCGGGCCCGGCGCAGCGGTGGGGGCAGGGATCCCCGAACGGCTCCCGCACGGTTTCGCCGACGGGTCAGCGTGAGCCGCGAGGGCCCGGCTTGCCGCGCCGTGCCGCTGGCTTCGCGCGTCCCCCGGAAGCCCCTCGTGGACTGCGTGCGCGCTCGTCGCCCGCGACCCGTGGCGTTGGCTTGCGCCGGTCGCCACCCTTGGCACCGCCTGAAGACTTCGCGCCGCCGCCGTTCGAACCCGCGGAGCCCTTCGCACCACTGCCGGCCTTCGCACCACTGCCGCCCTTCGCACCGCTTCCGCCCTTCGCACCGCTTCCGCCCTTCGCGCCCCTGCTTCCCCTCGTACCCGCGGTGCCCGCGGTAGCCGCGGTGCCCGATGCACCCTCGGGCTCCGGCGCCCGCGGCACCCGACCCCGTGAGCTGCGTGCGGTCCGCCCCCGGACGATGCCGACCAGCTCCTCGACGAGGTCGGTCGTCCGCTCCTCGACCCAGGCGAGCGCGACCTGCGACCCCGGACCGTCCGTGACGGGCCGGTACGTCACGTCACGGCGGTGGTGCAGCCGCGCGAGGGACTGCGGGACGACGAGCACCCCGATCCCGGCAGCGACGAGCTCGACGGCGTCCCCGGTCGTGGCGGGGCGCTCCGCCGCGGGTGTCCCCGGCAGCTGCTCCCAGGCGAGCAGGTCGTCGAGGGGGTGGAGCACGATCTCGTCGGCCAGGTCCGCGACGGCGACATCGGCGAAGGCGGTGATCTCGTGGTCCGCCGGCACCACGACGACCGGCACCTCGGTGTAGAGCGGGATCACGGAGAGCCCGCTGCGGTCGACCGGCAGCCGCACGAGCCCGGCGTCGGCCGCCCCGGACCGCAGCACGTCACCGCCGTCGAGCGCTGTCACGTGGACCAGCTCGAGGACGACGTCGGGCAGGCGCTCGCGCCACATCGCGACCCACTTGCCCGGTGTGACCCCGGGGGCGATGGCGAGCCGGAAGACCTCGGGGGCGGTGACGGCGGGCTCTGGCACACGGTCACGCTACCGGGCGCAGGTGCACGGCTGCCGTCGGCGGTCGATACCCTGGGACCATGAGCGCCAAGAAGAGCACCCAGACGATGAAGCCCGCCACGGCGGCCAAGAAGCTGGGTGTGTACCTTCCGGCGACCCCCGCGGAGTTCCAGGAGCGGGATCACACCATCGATGAGGTCGACGCCCTCCAGGAGAACACGCCCGAGTGGCTCGTCGAGCTGCGCCAGAACGGGCCGCACCCGCGACCGGTCATCGCGGTCCGGCTCGGGGTGTCGATCGCCGGTCTGGCGCGCGGCGGCGTGACCGACGCGCTGACGACCGCGCAGATCAACGACCTGCGCGAGGAACGGCCGAACTGGCTCGTGCGCGAGCGCGAGATCCAGGAGGAGGTCCGCAAGGAAGAGGGGCGCGTCACCGCACGCGACGCCCAGCGGGCCGCCAAGCCCCGGAGCTGAGCGGGCTGCCGGACCCGTCAGGCCGTCGGCTCACAGGCCCTCTCGATCCTGAGTCGGGTGGGGCCCGCGGCACGACGGTGCGGCTGACCTGCCGCGGACGGCCGTCGGCGGCCCAGGGAAGTGACAGATCGTGCGAGGATGTCAGCATGCCCAAGATCATCGGCGGGTCGCTGCACGAGCACCGCGAGCAGACGCGCCGGCGACTCTTCGCGGCGCTGTCCGCGCTCATGGCTGACCGCGGATTCGACGTCATCACTCTCGCGGACGTCGCTGCAGCCGCAGGGATCGGCCGGACCGCGGTGTACAACCACTTCACTGACAAGGAGTCGCTCCTCGTCGCGTTCATCACCGACGAGACCGAGCGCTACGTCGAGACGCTCGAGCGCTCGCTCGCGGACGTCGAGGACCCGATCGAGCAGCTCAGCGCGTACGTGCGCGCGCAGGCCCGGCTCAACCGCGTCTACCACCTCGCCCCGGGCCCCGACCTGCGTTCGCTCCTGTCGCCCGCGACGCAGCAGCGGGTGCGCGCGCACGTCGTGCTCGTCGAGCGGGTGCTGCGGCGCATCCTCACCCAGGGCATCGCATCCGGCGCGTACCCCGAGCAGGACGTCGACACCACCGTCCCGCTCGTCAACGCGTGCCTGTCGAGCCGCCGCGTGCCCGACGACGGCCCGGCGCGCGACGCGGCGGTCGAGGCCACCGTCACGTTCGTCCTTCGGGCCGTCGGCGCACGCGTCCCCGTCGGCGCACGCGTCCCCGTCGGCGTCTGACCCCGGTGACGCCCCCTCGCGCATCCCAGCGCCCCTCGGCGCGCGGGCCTGCCCGGTCGACGGGTCGCGCCCCGTTGCGCGGACCCGCGCGCGCGTCCTACCGGCCCCTCACGCAGCGGCTCGAGGTCACCTTCCTTCCGGGTCTCGGCGAGATCGTGGCCGACGAGATCACCGAGCGCCTCGCGCCGGCTCGTCCGCCCCGCCCGGTCCCCGGTCGCGAGGACGCGCTGCTCGTCGACCACGGCGGACGGCTCGAGCGCGCCCTGTCGCTGCGCACAGCGGTCGCCGTGTTCCTCGTGCTCACGTTCGACGTGCCACGACCCAAGTCGCTGACGAGCGGCGAGCACCTGCCGCGCATCGCCGACGCGATGGCGACCTCCGTGCGGCTCGGGGCGGCTCGGACGTTCCGGTTCGAGGCCGCCGGCCACGACTCGACGGTGTTCCAGCGCCTTGCCGCGGAGCTCGCCCACGCGACGGGGCTCGTGCACGACGACGCGGAGGGCGAGGTCGTCGTCCGATTCCGCCGCACACCACGGAACGCCCCGCAGCCCGGCGCGTCGCGTGCGCCGACGGACGAGGCCGGCTGGGACGTGCTCGTGCGGCTCGGCGGACGGCCGCTGTCCGCGCGCCCGTGGCGGGTCGCCGACTTCCCGGGCGCGGTCAACGCGACCATCGCGGCCGCGATCGTCCGGCTCGTGGGAGACCAGGCGGGCGACCGTGTCGCCAACCTCATGTGCGGCTCGGGGACCCTGCTCATCGAGCGGCTGCTCGCGGGTCCCGCCGCGACCGCGGTCGGCGTGGACGTCGACCCCGACGCGGTCCGCGCGACGCAGGAGAACCTCGCGGCGGCGGGACTCACCGAGCGGGCCGAGGTGACCCGTGCGGACGTGACGGCCGCGGGCGGCGCCTGGCGCGACGCCGGCCCGTTCGACCTCGTGCTGGCCGACCCCCCGTGGGGTGCGCTGCACGGCTCGCACGTCACGAACCCCGCACTGCACTCCGACCTTCTGCGGGTGGCCCACGAGGTCGGCGCACCGGGCGCCCACCTCGTCGTCCTCACGCACGAGATCAAGGTCATGGAGCGGTGCATCCGCGAGGCCGACGCGCACTGGCGGGTGCGTGCCGAGCTGCGCGTGTTCGCCAAGGGGCACCACCCGCGGATCTACGTCCTCGAGCACGTCTGAACCCTCTTGCGCGCACGTCCGGGCGATGTGCGGCGCTGATCAGGTGATGACGGCTCACCTGACCCCCGTGATGCAGCATGATGACTGCGTGGAACGCGCCGGCGAGGGAGCCCGAGGGCGACGGTCGGCGACCCCTGCCATGGCCGGCGTGCGTGGGCTCGCGCTCGCAGCGCACCGGTTCGACCGCGCGGAGAAGATCAGTGAGCTGGTCGACGCGACCGCGGCGCTCGCGCACGAGCTCCTGGGTGCCCAGTCG
>JAYTSH010000073.1:0-2463 GCA_043745755.1 Cellulomonas sp.
CGACGACCCACCACGGCACAGATCCGCGCCAGGCGAGCCCGAGCAACGTCACGAGGATGAACAGGCGGTCAGCCGCCGGGTCGAGCATCTGGCCGATGCGCGAGACCTGACCGAGCCGCCGAGCGAGCACACCGTCCAGCCAGTCGCTCGCCCCCGAGATCGCCAGCACGATCAGCGCCCAGCCGTCGTGGCCGGAGACGATCAGCACCGCGAATACGGGAACGGTGATCAGCCGCCCCAGGCTGATGACGTTCGGGATCGTGAACACACGGTCCGAGACAGTGCCCTGCTCGCTCACTGCCTCCCCCGTCGCCGACCTCGCCCCAAACATAACAATTCTAGGGGGTCGGTCGGCGGACGGTCGCCGTACGAACCGCGAGCGTCGCAGCGCTCTCGCAGGTGGCAGCGTCAACCGGCGATCGCGAACCGGACGGTCCGGGTCGTCGGGTCAGCCACCACGAGTCGCACGCGCACGGACTCACCCTCGGGCAGGTCAGCGCCGTCGCAGTCCGCGACGACCGCCGGGTCCTGGAGCTGGACGGTGTCGCGATCGAGCGCGACACCGTCGAACACCTCACCGACGTGGTGCTCAAGGACCGTGGCCTCGACGAGGTCGGTGCACGCCCGGTCGACGGCGGCAGCACGCCGCGCTGCCGACGCCATGTCGTCACCCAGCGACGGGAGCGCGGACCGCACCCAGGCCGGCACGTCGCGGCCGGCGTGCAGGGCGACGGCAATCTCGAGCCCGTACCTGTCGACGAGTCGACGCAGCGGCGCCGTGACATGCGCATAGGGCGCGCCGACGGCGCCGTGGTTCGGCTGTTCGGGCGGGGCACCGACGAAGGGCGTCCACGCCGCGCCGCGGAAGAGCGACGTCGCCGCCGCCAGGAACGCCGCGACACGCGGCTGCGTGCGGTCGAGGCCCGCGAGCACGTCGCCGTAAGCGGCACCGGCCGGCCAGTCGACGCCGAGGGCGAGGGCCTGGTGGCGCAGGCGCCGCAGTGCGGCCTCGTCGGCAGCGGGCATCGTCCGCAGGACCCCGATCCCGCCGTCCAGCATGATCCGCGCTGCGACCATGCCCGTCAGCAGGGAGATCTGCGCGTTGTGGTCCTCGACCGGGAGCGGGGCGCGGAACGTGAGGCGCCATCCGGTCCCGTCGGGCACGACCTCTTGCTCGGGCCGACCGAGCGACAGGCCTCCGCGGGCGCGCTCTTGCTCGGCCCGCAGGGTGCCGATCCGGGCGAGCAGCGCGGGCAGCTCGTCCGCGTGGGCCGACGACGTGCCGGCGTCGAGCGCCCGCTGCACGCCCGGGTACTCGAGCTGCGCGCGGCTACGGATCAGGGCCCGCTCGACCTCGACCTGGTCCACTCCGCCGTCCGCGTCCAGGTCGATGGTCCACGCGATCGCTGGACGGTCCTGACCCGGCAGGAGCGACGTGGCCCCCTCGCTCAGCTCCACCGGGTGAAGCGGCACCCGGGTGTCCGGGCAGTAGACGGTCGTCCCCCGGAGATGGGCCGCGGCGTCGAGCGGCCCGCCCGGCCCCACGAAGGACGCCACGTCGGCGATGGCGTACCGGACGCGGTAGCCGCTCCGCCGCCGCTCCAGCTGGACCGCCTGGTCGAGATCGGTCGATCCCGGAGGGTCGATCGTCACGAAGGCGATGTCGCGCAGGTCCCTGCGGCCATCCGCGTTGACAGGGCGACCCGCTGCGGTGCGGGCCTCGGCGAGCGCGGCCGGATCGAACATCTCGGGGACGCCGAGCGCGGAACGGACGGCGGCAAAGCCTGCCCGGAGCTCAGCGCCGTCGGACGGCAGGATCAGCTTGCGGGTCGGCACGCCCTCACCATAGGCGGGCCGCGACGGCGCCGCCCGGGCGGCTGTGCTTGGCTTGACCGGTGACCACAGCGAACGACCCCGCCGTTATCCGACGGCTGCTCACCATACCCGCGCGGTGGGCCGTGGTCGGCCTGTCGACGAACGCCGCTCGCGCCGCGTGGGGCGTGGCGGCCTACCTCCAGGACACGCTGGGACACGAGATCGTCCCCGTCCACCCGCGAGGTGAGGCCGTGCACGGCGCGGCGGGTCAGACGCGGCTCGCCGACGTCGTCGGACCGATCGACGTGGTCGACGTGTTCGTCAACGCGCGGCTGGCCGGCGCCGTGGTCGACGAGGCCATCGCGGTCGGCGCTCGCGCGGTGTGGCTACAGCTCGGCGTCGTGGACGAGGCGGCCGCGGACCGGGCTCGAGCCGCGGGTCTCGACGTCGTCATGGATGCCTGCCCGGCCATCGAAGGTCCGCGGCTCGGTCTCGGCTGACAGCGGTGTGCGCGAGATCACCCTGGGTCCGGGGCGTCGTGCGGGTACACTCGGAGTGAACCTGGAGTTCGTCGCGCGTCCCTCGTGTATGTGTACCGGTGTCACCGCTGGTGATGTGTTCGGGAATGCGACCTCCGGAACGGCCCCC
>JAYTSH010000074.1:0-3587 GCA_043745755.1 Cellulomonas sp.
GGATGGCGAATGACAGGGACGATCGTGGGTCCGCTGTGGTCGACTTCGCGCTTGTGGGCGGTCTCGTCGCCCTCGTCTTCGCGGGCGTGCTGCAGCTCACGCTGGCGCAGCACGTCCGCAACACTCTGGTCGACTGCGCGGCCGAGGGTGCCCGCTATGCGGCGCTCGCAGACCGGACCGCGGAGGATGGTGTCGGTCGCACGCGACAGCTGATCGCTGCCGCGTTGTCCTCGGCGTACGCGCAGGACGTCACTGCGCGACGGACGGTGATCGATGGCCTGGATGTCGTCGAGGTCACGGTCGTCGCTCCGCTCCCAGTCGCGGGTCTCGTCGGGCCCGCCGGCTCGCTCAGGGTGGCGGGCCATGCGCTCGTCGAGGGCCCATGAGGTCGCGAACGGGTGCGGGGCCGGGCATCGGGTCGGTCGACGACGACGACGACGCCGACGCCGACGCCGGGAACGCGATCGTCGAGTTCCTCGCCGTGACGGTGCTGCTCCTGATCCCGATCCTGTACCTCGTGCTCCTCCTCGGGCGTCTGCAGGCCGCGACGTTCGCGGCAGACGGCGCCGCTGCAGAGGCCGGGCGTGCGTATGCCGAGGCTTCGACGACCGACCTGGGCAGCGCACGTGCGGTGGCCGCGGTCGCCATCGCGCTGCGGGACCAGGGGTTCGACGGCGTCGACCCTGCCACGTCCCTTGAGCTGGGGTGCTCGAGCATCCCGTGCCTGCAACCGGGCAGCGACGTCGCTGCCACTGTGAGGTTCGCGGTGCGGCTGCCGTTCGTGCCGTCGTTCGCGCGCTCGGTCGTCCCGCTCGAGATCCCGGTGCGCGGCGACGCCGTCGCGGCGGTCGACCAGTTCCGGGGGCGGTAGCGGTGCGGCGTCCGACCGGCGACGACGGCCAGATCATGATCCTGTCGATCGGCTTCATGGTCGTCGCGCTGCTGCTCGTCACGGCGGTCGTTTCTGCGACCGGGATCCACGTCGAACGCAAGCGCCTCCTCGCGGCCGCGGACTCGATCGTCGTCGAGGCCGCCGACGAGCTGTCGAGCCCGGAGTACTTCCCTGCGGGTCCGGACGGTTTCGCCGCGACGGGCGCCATCCGGCTGACCGACCAGGACGTTCGGCGTGCTGTCGACACATACCTCGCGGACAACCCCGCCGTGGCGGCCCGGTTCGAAGGGTTCCAGGTGCTCGAAGCTACCTCGGACGACGGCAGGTCGGCCCACGTGAGGCTCGGTGCGGTCTCTCGCCCGGCGCTGATCAGCTGGGTCACCGCCCCGTGGTCGGACGGCATCGCGCTCGAGGCGGGGTCGAGCGCACGCACCTGGTGAACCGGAACGACCGGGTAATCTGGACCGTTGTGGCCACCACTGACTTCTCCGCCGAGATCCGCAACCTGCGAACGACGTTGGAATCCATCAAGGCAGTGAGCGACCCGACGGCGCTCCAGGCGAAGATCGAGCGCCTGTCCGAGCAGGCATCGGCGCCGGACCTGTGGGACGACCCCGATGCCGCGCAGAAGATCACCTCGGCGCTCTCGGCCTCGCAGGCCGAGCTCGACCGCGTCGAGAAGCTCGGCGACCGCATCGACGATCTCGAGACGCTCGTCGAGATGGCCGCGGACGACGCCGTCGGTGGCGCGGACAGCGCTGACGCGCTCGCCGAGGCCGTGGCCGACCTGGCGAATATCCGCGCCGACCTGGGCGAGCTCGAGGTCCGGACCCTGCTGGCCGGCGAGTACGACGCGCGCGAGGCTGTCGTCACGATCCGCTCGGGCGCCGGCGGCGTCGACGCGGCGGACTTCGCCGAGATGCTCCTGCGGATGTACCTGCGGTGGGCCGAGCGCCACAACTACCCGACGCAGGTGCTCGACACGTCCTACGCGGAGGAGGCCGGGCTGAAGTCCGCGACCTTCGAGGTCAAGGTGCCCTACGCGTTCGGCCATCTGTCCGTCGAGGCGGGCACGCACCGGCTGGTGCGCATCTCACCGTTCGACAACCAGGGTCGGCGCCAGACGTCCTTCGCTGCGGTCGAGGTCATCCCGCTCATCGAGCAGACGGACTCCGTCGAGATCCCCGAGTCGGAGATCAAGGTCGACGTGTTCCGCTCGTCGGGTCCGGGCGGCCAGTCGGTCAACACGACCGACTCGGCCGTGCGGATGACCCACATCCCTACGGGCATCGTCGTGTCGATGCAGAACGAGAAGTCCCAGATCCAGAACCGGGCCGCCGCGCTGCGCGTGCTGCAGTCGCGGCTGCTGCTCGTGCGTCAGGCCGAGGAGAGCGCCGCGAAGAAGGCCATGGCGGGCGACGTCAAGGCGAGCTGGGGCGACCAGATGCGCTCCTACGTGCTGCACCCGTACCAGATGGTCAAGGACCTGCGCACCGAGTACGAGGTCAGCAACACGTCGGCTGTGTTCGACGGCGACATCGACGGGTTCCTTGAGGCCGGCATCCGCTGGCGCCGCGCGCAGGACGTCGTCAGGGACTGACGCGCGGCGCGGATTGCACAGGTCCAGGACGGTTCTGTTCCCGGTGGTTCGGCCGGCCGCGGCGTGTCTGACGTCGATCCGCTCGGGGGCCTGCCTACTCTCGGGAAGGCCAGATGTGCCCCACCCCATGTCCCCGAGACTGGCCCCGAGCCGTGATCAGATTCGAGAACGTCACCAAGGTCTACGCGCGAGGCGCGAGGCCCGCCCTCGACCAGGTGTCCCTGGAGGTCGAGCGCGGGGAGTTCGTGTTCCTCGTCGGGGCATCCGGTTCAGGCAAGTCCACCTTCCTGCGTCTCGTGCTGCGTGAGGAGCGACCGTCTGCCGGCAAGGTGTTCGTCGCGGGCAAGGACCTCACGACTCTGTCGTCGTGGAAGGTCCCGCACCTGCGCCGCCAGATCGGCGCCGTGTTCCAGGACTTCCGTCTGCTGCCCAACAAGACGGTCTTCGAGAACGTCGCGTTCGCGCTCCAGGTGATCGGTAAGCCGCGCCACCACATCCTCACGACGGTCCCGGACACGCTCGAGATGGTCGGACTGGCCGGCAAGGAGAAGCGGCGCCCGCACGAGCTGTCCGGCGGTGAGCAGCAGCGCGTGGCCATCGCGCGCGCGTTCGTGAACCGGCCGTCGATCCTGCTGGCCGACGAGCCGACCGGCAACCTCGACCCCACGACATCCCTCGGAATCATGCGACTGCTCGACCGCATCAACCGGACCGGCACCACTGTCGTCATGGCGACCCACGACGACGAGATCGTCGACCAGATGCGCAAGCGCGTGATCGAGCTGTCCTCCGGTGAGCTGGTTCGTGACCAGTCGCGCGGTGTGTACGGCTCGGCGCGCTGACAGGGAGCTGGACACGCTGTGAGACTTCAATTCATCCTGTCGGAGATCGGCATCGGCCTGCGCCGCAACCTGTCGATGACCATCTCCGTCGTCCTGGTGACATTCGTGTCGCTCACGTTCGTCGGTGCCGCCGCCCTGCTGCAGATGCAGATCGGCGCCATGAAGAACAGCTGGTACGACAAGGTCGAGGTCTCGGTCTTCCTGTGCCCGCGCGACTCGCAGCAGCCGACGTGCGCGGGTGGTGAGGTCACCG
>JAYTSH010000075.1:0-1885 GCA_043745755.1 Cellulomonas sp.
GTGGTGACCGTCCCGCTCAGGGCGTACCTGCAGGTCCCCGTCGAGCCGCTCGCGGGCAAGATCGTGATCGACACGAACAACTACTACTGGCAGCGCGACGGGCACCTGCCCGAGCTCGATGCGCAGACCACCACCTCGGCCGAGCTGCTCCAGACGCACCTGCCGACGTCCCGCGTGGTCAAGGCGTTCAACAACATCCGCTTCGACGACCTGGCTGTGGACGGCACGCACGCGGGTACCCCCGGGCGCCGCGCGCTGCCGGTCGCGGGCGACGACGCCGAGGCCAAGGATCGAGTCGTCGCCCTGCTCGACCAGTTCGGGTACGACGTCGTGGACGCCGGACCGCTCGCGGAGGGCTGGCGCTTCCAGCCCGACACCCCCGCGTACGGCCAGAGGTTCGACGCAGACAGCCTTCGTGAGGCGCTCGCGGCCGCGACGCGCGACTGACACCCGCGCATCTGCCGCGGCGGGGGAGCCCTCACGCTCCTCGAGGCGACGTTCACCGCGCTGCGGCCTCGGGTCGCGCGCGCCACCGGGTGGTGTGGGCGGACCGGGAGGTCCAGGTCGACCTGTCGGGCGGCGCGGCCGTGACGGTGCGGGCTGTCGACTTCGCCGGGCGTCACGTCGGGGACTGAAGGGTCGACGGGCTCGCAGCGTCCGGGGGCCGCGGCGCGGGTCGCCGGGCTCCGGAAGGTCACAAAGCGGTCACGGCTGCACGACAAGCCTTGACGGCGAGTATGTAAGGAAGGTCTACTAACAAATGTGATCAACGGGATCGGTCGCAGACTCCGTCCGGTGGCCAAGGTGCTTCCGGAGGACGGCCGCGCGCACAACCGGTCCCTCATCCTCCAGCAGCTCTTCCACGCGGAACCGGTGTCGCGTGCCGATCTGGCCCGCACGACGGGGCTCACGCGGGTCACCATCTCCGACCTCGTCGCGTCGCTCATGTCCGAGGGGCTGGTCGCCGAGATGGGCGTCCGGTCCGAGGGCCGCGTCGGCAAGCCGGCGACCCTCGTCGGCATCCGTCCCGACGCGTTCGAGATCGTCGCGGTCGACCTCACCGACGACGCGTCGATGCACGGAGCCGTCCTGGACGTCTCCGGGGCTGTTGTGCACCGGCGGTCGACCGCTCTCAGCGGCTGTACCGGCGACGACGCCGTCGACGCGCTGCTCGATCTGTGCCGCGAGCTCGTCGCCCTGGCCACCTGCCCGGTCCTGGGCGTCGGAGTCGGGTCGCCGGGCGTCATCGACGCCGACGGCACCGTCGTCGAGGCTCCCAACCGCGGCTGGTACGACGTCCCGCTGGCGAAGCAGCTCGCCGCGGCGCTCGACCTCCCGGTGCACGTCGCCAACGACGCGAACGTCGCGGTGCTCGGCGAGTACACCTACGGGGGAGCATCGGGCAGCGGGCTCCTCGTGCTCACGGTCGGGCAGGGCGTCGGCGCGGGGATCGTGCTCGACGGCGCGCTCGTCCAGGGTCACGGGCACGCGGCCGGTGAGATCGGGCACGTGACGGCTGTCGACGAGCGCGACGACGCCGAGGGCATGCCGTTCGGCAGCGCCGAGCTGTGCGCGTGCGGCCGGCGCGGCTGCCTCGAGACCCTGCTGTCCGTCCCGGCGCTGCGACGACGTGTCGCCGGCCTGGACCGTTCCGCGGCGGATGCCGCGCTCGCGGCCGTGGGCCGCCGCCTCGGGATCGTCCTCGCGCCGGTCGCGAGTGCGCTCAACCTCTTCGAGGTGGTCCTGGTGGGCCCCCCCGATCTCCTCGACGGACCGCTGCGCGACTCTGCGCTGCGGACCATCCAGGAGCGAACGATGCCGGTCATCGGCAGCGAGCTGCGGCTGCGCATGACCGCTCTCGGCGAGGACGGCGCCCTCTCGGGGG
>JAYTSH010000076.1:0-2055 GCA_043745755.1 Cellulomonas sp.
TGGCACGTGCAGATGGTCGACTGGACCGCGGGCCCCGACGGCTACGCCGAGGACGTCGACGCGCTCAACGCGGCGATCGAGGCAGCCAAGGCCGTCACCGACCGGCCGTCGTTCATCGGTCTGCGCACGATCATCGCGTGGCCGTCGCCCACCAAGCAGAACACCCACGGCTCGCACGGCTCGAAGCTCGGCACCGACGAGGTCCGCGGCCTCAAGGAGGTCCTCGGCTTCGACCCCGACGCCTCCTTCGCCGTTGCACCGGAGGTCATCGCCCACACCCGCAAGGCCCTCGATCGCGGCGCCGCCGCGCAGGCCGCCTGGCGTGTCGGCTACGACGCGTGGCGCAGCGCCAACCCCGATCGCGCCACGCTGCTGGACCGGCTCGTCGCCGGCAAGCTCCCCGCCGATTGGGCCGACGCCCTGCCGGTGTTCCCGGCCGGCAAGTCCGTCGCGACCCGCGCCGCCTCGGGCGACGTGCTGTCCGCGCTCGCGGGCGTCCTGCCTGAGCTGTGGGGCGGCTCGGCCGACCTCGCGGGCTCGAACAACACGACCATGAAGGGCGAGCCGTCCTTCATCCCCGCCGGGCGGTCGACGCACGAGTTCGCCGGCGACCAGTATGGCCGCACGCTGCACTTCGGCATCCGCGAGCACGCGATGGGCGCCATCCTGTCCGGGATCACGCTGCACGGGCTCACCCGGGCCTACGGTGGGACATTTTTCACGTTCAGCGACTACATGCGTGGCGCGGTCCGTCTCGCGGCACTCATGGGCGTCCCCTCGATCTACGTGTGGACCCACGACTCGATCGGGCTCGGCGAGGACGGACCCACGCACCAGCCCGTCGAGCACCTGACCGCTGTGCGCGCGATCCCGGGGCTTGCGATCGTGCGGCCCGCCGACGCCAACGAGACCGCTGCGGCTTGGAAGGCCGTCCTCGAGCGCACCGACGGCCCGGTCGGCCTGATCCTCACGCGCCAGAACGTGCCAACCTTCCCGCGCGGCGAGGACGGCTTCGCCACGACCGACGGCGTGGCGCGCGGCGCCTACGTCCTGCTCGAGGCCAGCACCGGGACGCCCGACGTGATCCTCATCGGCACCGGCTCGGAGGTCCAGCTCGCCGTCGAGGCGCGCACGACGCTCGAAGCCGCCGGGATCGCGACCCGCGTCGTCTCCGCACCCAGCCTGGAGTGGTTCGCCGAGCAGGGTGCCGCGTACCGCGAGCACGTGCTTCCGGCCGCCGTGCGGGCCCGCGTCTCGGTCGAGGCCGGCATCGCGCTCTCGTGGCACAAGATCGTCGGCGACGCGGGACGGTCGGTCTCGCTCGAGCACTACGGGGCATCGGCCGACGCCGACACGCTGTACCGCGAGTTCGGTATCACGGCGCAGGCCGTCGTGGCCGCGGCCCGCGAGTCGATCGAGGCTGCACACGGCACGCACGCGCCGGCATCCGACGCGGGTACGCCGACGCAGGGCGGGACGGGCAACCAGCTCGCCTGACCCGAGGTATCTGTTCTCCGAAAGGGCACCACCATGACTGAGACCGGATCCAACCCCTTCGGTGGACCGCTCGACCGCCTCACGCAGGCCGGCGTCGCCATCTGGCTCGACGACCTGTCGCGCGAGCGGCTCCGCACGGGCAACCTCGCCGAGCTCGTCACGAAGCGTCGGGTCGTCGGGGTCACGACCAACCCGACGATCTTCGCGAACGCGCTCGCGGAGGGTGACGCCTACGAGGCACAGCTCACCGAGCTCGCCGCGAAGAAGGCCGACGTCGATGAGGCGGTCTTCGCCATCACGACCGACGACGTGCGTCAGGCGGCCGACGTGCTGCGGCCGACGTACGACGCCTCGGGGAGCGTCGACGGTCGGGTCTCCATCGAGGTCGACCCTCGGCTCGCGCGCGACACCCCGGCGACGATCGCGGCAGCCAAGGCGCTGTGGGCGACCGTCGGCCGGCCGAACGTGTTCATCAAGATCCCCGCCACCGTCGAGGGGCTGCCGGCGATCACCGCCGTGCTCGCTGAGGGCATCAGCGTCAACGTGACGCTGATCTTC
>JAYTSH010000077.1:0-6786 GCA_043745755.1 Cellulomonas sp.
GGGCCACCAGCGGGCGACGACGCCGCACACTGGCAGCTCGGGGACGTCGAGCTCGCACCGGGCCTCGCCTGCGCTGTCGCAGTCCGGACGGGGCCGAGCGTGTCGCTCGAGCTTCAGGTGGCCGAGCTGGACGTGCTCTCGCTGACCAGGGGCGGCAGCTCGGACCGGAACAGCCATGCCTCGAACAGGTGATGCAGCGGCTCCTCGGTGAACCGTGCCGCGCAGTCGACGAAGTCCTGCGTGCTCACCGTGCCGTGGGCGTGCGTCCGGGTCCACGACCGCAGAGTGTCGAAGAACGCGGCGTCGCCGACCACGGTCCTGATCGAGTGCAGGGTCAGCGCACCCCGCCGGTAGACGCGGTCGTCGAACATGCGGGCCGGACCGGGGTCGCCCACGAGGATGTCCTGTGGCAGCTCGCGGAGGTCGGACCATGCCGTGCGCGCCATCATCGCGGCAGTCGGGCCACCAGAGCGCTCCGACCAGAGCCACTCGGCGTAGCACGCGAACCCCTCGTGCAGCCAGATGTCCTGCCAGCGCCCCACCGTCACGCTGTTGCCGAACCACTGGTGCGCGAGCTCGTGGGCGGCGAGCCGCTCGTGCCCGCGGTGACCATCGAGATGGTTCGCGCCGAAGACTGACATCCCCTGGGCTTCGAGCGGGATCTCCAGGTCGTCCGCGGTGACGACGACTGTGTACTCGGCGAACGGGTACGGACCGAACATCTCGACGAAGAGCGCCAGCATCTCCTTCTGACGGCCGAAGTCGTGGCGGAACTTCTGCGCCAGATGACCCGGTACGAGCCCACGTTGGGGGACCTGGCCGCCGTTCATCGACACTGGCTCGTAGCGACCGATCTGCACCGTCGCCAGGTACGTCGAGGTGGGCTCCGGCTGGTCGAACACCCACCGGACCCGGCTCGCCAGCGCGATCCGCGAGGTCTGCACGCCGTTGGCGACGACCGTGTAGCCCGGGTCCGTCGTCACGGTGATCTGGAAGCTCGCCTTGTCGCGCGGGTGGTCGTCGCACGGGAACCACGAGGGTGCACCGTCGGGCTGCGCGGCGACGATGACACCGTCGGCGAGCTCCTCCCAACCCACCTCACCCCAGAACCCGACGATGGGCAGCGGCTGACCGGCGTACGCCACATCGACGACGAGACTCGTGCCGACCCCGACGGGCGTGTCGAGGGAGATCTGCAGCTTTCCGGTGCGGTGGACGTACCGGCTCGGCCGGCGGCCATTGACCATGACCTTGTTCACGCGCAGCCCCGCGAGGTCGAGGCTGAACTTGCTGAGGGGTTCGGTCGCCGTGGCGTGCAGCCGCGCCTGAGCGACGAGCCGGTTGCTCGCGACACGATAGTCCAGGTCGAGCTCGTAGCGGGACACCGTGAATCCTCGGTTGCCGTGCCCCGGCACGTAGGGGTCGACCGTCATCGCGTGCGCCGCACCGGCGAGGGCCAGGGCGCGACCGGGTTGCCCGTCCACCGGGTGCCCGCGGGGAGCACGTCACCGCGCAGCACCAGCGCGGCAGGCCCCACGGTCGTGCCGGCACCGATCGACGCGGCGGGCAGGATCACCCCGTGCGGGCCGAGGGTGGCGCCAGCGCCGAGCGTCACGGTGTCCATGCTCATGATCCGATCATGGAAGAGGTGCGTCTGCAGCACGCACCCGCGGTTGACCGTCGCGCCGTGACCGAGCACGACGAGGTCCGCCTCGGGAAGCCACATCGTCTCGCACCAGACGCCGCGCCCGATCCGAGCCCCCAGGCTCCGCAGCCACAGGTTGAGCGCCGGCGTGCCGAGGGCCGTGCGTGCGAACCACGGCACCGCGACTGTCTCCACGAAGGTGTCGGCGAGCTCGTTGCGCCACACGAACGAGCTCCACAGCGGGTGCTCCCCTACCCGAATGCGCCCGACGAGGACCCACTTGGCTACCGTCGCGAGCGCGCAAGCCACCACGGCCGCCACAAGCGTCAGCGGCCCGGCGAGCAGGCCCGCTGCCAGACCGCCCCACGCGTCGAGCACCCCCTGGAGCGCACCGAGCACGCCAACGCCGATGCCCACCGAGCACATGACCGGGATCACGCGCAGCACCTCGACGACCGCGCGCGCAACACGGAGCCGCCTGGGTGGCATGAACGTCAGACGTTCGTCAGCCGTGGTCGCCGCTCGACGCAACCGGACGGGTGGCGACCCGAGCCAGGACGTGCCGGCCTTGGCATGCTCGGGGGTCGCTGAGAGGACCGCGACGAGGCCTCGCTTCGGGACCGCGCGACCCGCCGCGGTCATCCCGGAGTTGCCGAGGAACGCCCGCTTGCCCACCTTCGCCCGGTCGATCCGCAGCCAACCGCGGCCGAGCTCGTACGAGCCGATCAGGGTGTCGTCGGCCAGGAACGCACCGTCGCCGATCGTAGTCATCCCCGGGAGCAGAAGCACCGTCGACGCCTCGACGCCACGTCCGACCGTGGCCCCGAGCGCCCGCAGCCAGGCGGGGGTCGCGAGGCTCGAGTACAGCGGGAACAGCCAGGTGCGTGCGTCGTCCATGAGCCGCTCGGTCGCCCAGACCTGCCAACCGACGCGGCTGCGGACCGGGTGATGACCCTCGCTCCACCCGAGACCGAGCGCACGCACGCAGACGAGCGTGAGCCAGGCCAGGATGACGAACATCGCCGCCGCCCCGGCCGGCACCCACAGCCATGCGCCACGGGCCGCCCCGCCGAGCGTGGTCGAGTCCCGCACACCCAGACCCACCACGGCGAGGCCGCACGCGCCCGCGACCAGGGGCAGAGCGCCCAGCACGGCCGCAGTCAGGCCGTAGACGGCCACCCATGCGCGCGCGCGGGGCGCGCGGCGGTTCGGCCAGCCGTGCTGCGCTGGGCCGGCGAAGACCGCGGGCGACCCGGTCCAGAGCTCGCCCGGCGGCACCGAGACGAGCACGGCCGAGCCCGCGGTGATCTCGGCGCCCTGGCCGACGCGGATCCCGGGTGCGAGCACGCTGCGCGATCCGACGGCCGCGCGCGCGTCGACCCGCACCTTGCCGATGTGCAGCACGTCGCCATCGAGCCAGTGACCGGTGAGGTCGACCTCCGGTTCGATCGAGCAGCCCTTGCCGAGCGTGAGGAGTCCTGTCACGGGTGGCAGCGAGTGGAGGTCGACGTGCCGACCGATCTTCGCTCCGAGGGCGCGCGCGTAGCTGCTGACCCAGGGGGCGCCGGCGACGTTGTCGGCACCGGCGGCCGCGGCGAAGCTCTCGGTGAACCACAGCCGCAGGTGCATGCTCCCGCCGCGCGGGTAGCGACCCGGCTTCACCGTGCGGAGCAGGGTGCGGGCGACCAGGACCGTCATCCCCATCCGGCCGACCGGCGTGATCAGGACGAGCCAGCCGGCCAGCACCCACCACCACGACACGGGCGAGACCCACGGCACGTGCCCGGTCGACGTGAGCACGTTGTCGATCACGGCGAGCCACGTGAGCCAGCGCAGACCGATGACGGCGTGCAGCGGCAGTGCCGCGAGCGACTGGACGACCTGGGCCCGCCGTGGCGTCGGCGCGACGCTGCGGGACCCGGCGGACGTCGTCGGCTCGAGCTCTTCGAGGCGCTGGGCCAGCGCGCCGAGGCCCGGGTTCTCATAGACGTCCGCGACGGTGACATTCGGGTAGCGCTCACGCAGCGTGGACACCAGCTGAGCTGCCGACAGGCTCCCCCCACCATCCGCGAAGAAGTCGGCGCCCGGACCCTCGACCGCGACGCCGAGCGTGCGGGTCCACTGCTCGGCCAACCAGCCCGCCGCACCGACGAGGGCGGCAGGCGCGACAGACTCGGACTCGACCCGCTCGAGCGGCCACGGCAGCGCGTCGCGGTCGACCTTCCCGGAGCCTCGCGTCGGGATCACCCCGACCGGCGCGAGCAGCGGGACCAGCGGCGCCGGCAACCGCTCCTGAAGCAGCGCCCGGAGCGCCGGTAGGTCGAGCGCGACCTCCGTGTCCGCCGCGACGTAGCCCACGAGGACCTGGTGGCCCGCCGCCGTGGCACGGACGGCGGCCGCGGCAGCCGCGATGCCGGGCAGGGCCAGCAACGCAGCATCGACCTCGCCGAGCTCGATGCGTCGGCCGCCGAGCTTGACCTGGTCATCTGCGCGGCCGACGAACACCAGCCCAGCCGCGTCGTACCGCACGAGGTCGCCGGTGCGGTACGCGCGCTGCCACCCCAGGGACGGGAACGCCGCGAACTTCTCGGCGTCGCGAACCGGGTCGAGGTAGCGGGCCACGCCGACCCCACCGATGATCAGCTCGCCGATCTCGCCGGCCTCGACGACACGTCCGCCGGCATCGACGACGGTGAGGTCCCAACCGTCCAGCGGCACGCCGATGCGCACCGGTCCCTCGCCCGTGAGCCGCGCCGCGCACGCCACGACCGCGGTCTCCGTCGGTCCGTAGGTGTTCCAGACCTCGCGGCCGCACACCGTGAGCCGCGCAGCGAGCTCGGGCGGGCACGCCTCGCCGCCGAAGACGAGCAGCCGGACGCCGGTCAGGTCCTCCGCGCGCCACAGCCCGGCCAGGGTGGGCACGGTCGAGATCACCGTGATCTTCTGGATCGCGAGCCACGGCCCGAGGTCCATGCCGGTCCGCACGAGGGCTCGGGGCGCCGGGACGAGGCATGCCCCGTGTGCCCAGGCGAGCCACATCTCCTCGCACGACGCATCGAAGGCGACCGAGAGACCGGCGAGGACCCGGTCGCCGGGGCCAAGCGGTCGCCCTGTGAGAAACAGCCGGGACTCCGCATCGACGAATGCCGCCGCCGATCGGTGGGTCACCGCGACACCCTTGGGCGTGCCTGTCGAGCCTGACGTGAAGATGACCCACGCGTCGTCTTCCGGCGCCAGCTGGCTCACCCCCGCGTGCACGCCGGCCTCGCGGGCGGGTCGGCGATGCACGACCTCTCCCTCACCGGTCAGGATCGCTACCACGTCCGCCTCAGCGAACACCGTGCGGGCCCGTTCGTCCGGGTCGTCGGCATCGACCGGGACATAGGCCGCGCCCGCCTCGAGCACACCCAGGATCGCCACGTAGAGCTCGGCGGTGCCGGACGGGATGCGGATACCGACCCGGTCGCCGCGTCGGATCCCCGCGGCGGACAGCTCGGCGGCCTTCGCGACGACCGATACGGACAGCTCCGCGTACGTGAGCGCGACGGAGCCGTCGTCGATCGCGAGCGCGTCGCCGTACGCACGGACGGTCGCATGGAGGACGTCGCTCAGCGTCCGCTCATCCGCGGCGGCGGCGGACCGGTGGTAGATCCGCTCCAGACCGGCGTCTGCGGTGGGTGCACTCACGTCAAGGACCCCTCGCGGTCGGCGCACGGCGTCAGATGGGCATGATGGTCCCATGTCCGTCTCCGTTCCCGCGAGCTCGAGCTCGAGCACGTTCGCACGGGCGCTGCTGGTCCGGCAGATCGATGAGCTCCGGGCTGCCGATGACGATGTCCACGCAGGTGGGGCCGACGCGATCCACGCCGTCCGCGTCGCGGCGCGTCGACTGCGCTCGACGCTGACTTCCTTCCGCACGCTCCTGCCGTCCACCGAGGCTCGGCGGCTGACCGACGAGCTGCGCTGGCTCGGTGCCGCGCTCAGCCCGGCGCGCGATGCGCAGGTGATGCGCGTCCGCCTGCTCGACGAACTCGCCGATACTCCGGCTGATCTCGTCGTCGGCCCCGTCCGGGAACGTATCCGCGCTGCGCTCGACGACGATGCACGGCTCGGGCAGGAGGGTGCGGCCGAGGCGCTCGGCTCCGCACGCTACGCGCGTCTGCTCGGCGACCTCGACGCGCTCGCGCAGGCCGACCCGCCCAGTGGTGTGCGGCCACGGGCCGCCGCACGAGCCGCTCGGCGCGCGCTGCGAGCGGACGTGCGGCGAGTGCAGCGCGCGCTGCGAGCCACCCACCCGAAGACGCCGGCGACGGACCCGGACGTCGCCCTGCACGAGGCGCGCAAGAAGGCCAAGCGGCTCCACTACTCGGCGGAGTCGGCTGCGATGGTCCTCGGGCGCCCGGCAGACGAGCTCGCCGTGGCGGCCCACAGGGTCCAGGACCTGCTCGGAGAGCACCAGGACGGCGTCGTCGCACGGCGATACCTGCTCCGGCTCGCACAGGAGGCGCGCGCAGCCGGGGACGACACGTTCACGCTCGGCATCCTGCACGCACGCGAGCAGGAGTCGGCCTGCACCGACGCCGCGACCACAAGAGCCGCGTGGCGCCGCATCGCTCGGGCAGCACGGCGTGTCGCCACCTGAACGAGCACCCGCGGCGGCGTCACGTGTCGCGCGGTCGCCGGGTACCCCGGACCGCGACGGCGGTCGTCGGGTCGTCCGGCCACGCGTGGCGGGGGTACCGGCGGCGCAGCTCGCCACGCACCAGCGGGTACCCCGTGCGCCAGAACGACTCCAGGTCGGCCGTCACTGCGACCGGGCGGCGAGCCGGCGAGAGCAGCCGCAGCAGCAGCGGGACGCTCCCGTCCGCGATCCGGGGAGTCGCCCGCCAGCCGAACACCTCCTGGACACGCACCGCAAGCACGGGCTGGTCGGGCTCGTAGTCGACGCGGACGCCCGTGCCGCCTGGGAGCACGACCCGTTCGGGTGCCAGCTCGCCGAGTCGCCCGGCCTGCGGCCACGGCAGCATCCGGCGCAGCGCCGCCGTCACGTCGACCCGCTGCAGGTCGCGCGCGCCCCGGATCCGAGCGAGGTCCGGACCGAGCCAGCCGTCGACGTCTGCGAGCAGCGCGTCGTCCGACAC
>JAYTSH010000078.1:0-4520 GCA_043745755.1 Cellulomonas sp.
CGAGCGTCTGCGCGTCGACGATCGGCTGGAAGTGACTCGCGAACTCCCCCAGCCCGATGCCGCACTCGAGCGACTCCAGCAGGCGCGCGTCCGTCAGCACGCGGGTGCGAAGGGCTCGGTCGAAGAGAGTGACGCCCGCGTTGGTGCGCTTGGCCTCGCGGGTAGCGGTGTCGGCGTTCGTCATCAGAGCGTCGGGGTCGATGATCGCGCCCGGCGTCCACGTCGCGACGCCAACGGCGAGCGCAGGGGCCACCTGATCGGCTCCGCGGGCCGCGAGCCCGTCGCGGATGCGTCGACCGAGCTCGACCAGGCTCTGATCGTTGCCCGCGCGCGGTACGACGACGACGAACTCGTCACCGCCGACCCGCGCGACGATGCACTCACGGTCGACGACGGATCGGAGATGGTCGGCGACCTGCACCAGCGCGGCGTCGCCCCACGCGTGCCCGTTGCGGTCGTTCGCCCTCTTGAAGCCGTCCAGGTCGCAGTGCACGAGCCCGACGCGGGTGCGCTCGACGTCGGCCTGCTCGATGACGCTCCGGAGCAGCTCGTCGAGCGCGTGCCGGTTCGGCAGGTGGGTCAGCGCGTCCGTCGCCGCCGCGCGCCCGAGCCGCGAGGCCAGCTCCTGGCGTTCCGCCACCGCCGACACGATGAGCGCGAGGTCCATCAGGAACACCCGCTCGCGGGTTGTCACCGAGCGCCCGTCGCCCGAGTACAGCTCGGCGACGAAACGATGGCGCGGCAACGGACGGAGGGAGCCCTCGATGGACGGGTCGCCAAGGAGGACACGGCTCTCGTGGCGCGCACGCACGAGCAGCGTCTCGGGGTCTGTGAGGAACCAGGCAGCGTTGGAGATGCGGGCGGTCGCGTCGCGCATGAGGTGCTCCCGCCGCGCGGCGCGCTGGGTGCCTCGCAGACGGTGGAGGGCGAGGAGCTCGAGCCCGATTCCCAGCGGCAGCGGCCAGAGTGCGGTCAGCAGCGAGGCCTGCGACCGGGGATCGACGAGGTACACCGCGACGAGCGCCACGACGGACAGTGCCGCCGAGGCGAGCAGCAGGAGACCGATGCCGCTGACCCGGGTGCTGCCGGCCGCAACCGCAACGTAGGTGATGACGACGGTGACCGCGAGCAGCAGCAGCGTTCCGTCGAGCGGCCCCGGCACCGCCAGCGTGGATCCCGGCAGGTCGCGGACGACGAGGTCGGTGCCGAACCACAGCGCGGCGCGCAGCGTGAGGACGGCACCCGCGACCCCGACATACCACCGGACGGGTGGACCGGAGGTGTACGCCTTGGTGGCAGGCAGCGCAACGATGACGACCCCGGCCGCGAGCTGCGCGCTGGCGAACAGCAGACTCGTCGACACCGCCCCGACGGGCGCGAGGAGCAGCGTTCCGCTCACCACGAACGCGACGGCCAGGATCCCCGACCAGGCCAGCGTCCACGCGGCGCCGGCCACCCGAAGCTCACCGCGCCACCACACCCATTCGAGCACGCAGAAGCCGCCGACGAGCCCGGCTGCAAGAAACTGCAGCGCGGCCGCCCACATCGCGACAGTCCCGTCCATTCCCCACCCATCGGCCTGAGGCGGGATGAAGGTGAGTCGGCAATCGGGTGAGACCCCCGGTGGACCGGTGCGCACGGCGGCGCGGCGAGCGAGTAGCATCCGGGTTCGACAGACATTCCTTTAAGACCCGTCCGGTGAGGCGGGGAAGGAGGTCGCCGGATGAGCTCTGGCACCGGTGCGCCCGCTGACGGCGCGCACGACGAAACCCTTGTTCTTGGCGTCCCCGAGATCGCGCGAGCGCTGACGCGCATCGCCCATGAGGTCCTCGAACGCAACCGCGGCGCCGCTGACGTCGTCCTGCTCGGCATCCCGACCCGCGGTCTCCCGCTCGCGCGCCGACTTGCCGCTCGGCTGGCCGAGGTCGAGCCTGCCCTGGACGTCGACGCGTTGCTCGGCAGCCTCGACGTGACCATGTACCGGGACGACCTCGCGCACCACCCCACGCGATCGATCGGTGCGACGCACCTGCCGCCCGGCGGCATCGACGGCAAGGTCGTCGTGCTCGTGGACGACGTCCTGTACTCGGGCCGCACGATCCGAGCGGCCCTCGACGCGATCAGCGACCTCGGCCGGCCCCGTGGGGTGCAGCTCGCCGTCCTCGTCGACCGCGGGCACCGTGAGCTCCCGATCCGGCCCGACTTCGTGGGCAAGAACCTGCCGACTGCGGCCGCCGAGCGCGTCCGGGTGCTGCTCGAGGAGGTCGACGGCCGCGACGCCGTCCTGATCGAGGGGGCTGTGCTGTGAAGCATCTCCTGTCAGCTGCCGACCTCGACAGGTCGGAGGCGATCGAGATCCTTGACACCGCGGCGCAGATGGCCGCGACCCAGTCGCGGGAGATCAAGAAGCTCCCGACCCTTCGCGGCCGCACCGTCGTCAACCTGTTCTTCGAGGACTCGACGCGCACGCGGATCTCGTTCGAGACGGCCGCGAAGCGGCTGTCGGCCGACGTCATCAACTTCTCGGCGAAGGGCTCGAGCGTCTCGAAGGGCGAGTCGCTCAAGGACACCGCCCTCACGCTGCAGGCCATGGGTGCCGACGCCGTCGTCATCCGACACCAGTCGTCGGGCGCCCCGCACACCCTCGCGTACTCGGGATGGACCGCGGGCGCCGTCATCAACGCGGGCGACGGAACCCACCAGCACCCGACGCAGGCCCTGCTCGACGCGTTCACGATCCGACGTCACCTCGTCGGCGACGGCGGGAACGCGGACGTCACGGGTCGCGACCTCGCCGGCCTGCACGTGGCGATCGTGGGTGACGTGCTGCACAGCCGCGTGGCCCGTTCGAACGTCCAGCTGCTCCAGACGCTGGGGGCGCGCGTCACCCTCGTGGCCCCGCCGACGCTCGTCCCGGTCGGTGTCGACTCGTGGGGAGCGGACGTCTCGTACCACCTCGACGAGGTGCTCACCGAGGGTCAGCCTGACGCGGTCATGATGCTGCGCGTGCAGCGTGAACGCATGTCGATGGCGGGCGGGGGGTTCTTCCCGAGCCCGCTCGAGTACACGCGCGGCTACGGGCTCGACGCCCGTCGCCTCGCCACCCTGCCCGACCACACGATCGTGATGCACCCCGGGCCGATGAACCGCGGCCTGGAGATCTCGGCGGATGCGGCGGACTCGTCGCGCGCGGTCATCGTCGAGCAGGTCTCCAACGGCGTCGCGGTTCGGATGGCGGTGCTCTACCTGCTGCTCGCGGGGGAAACGACGAACACGAAGGCGGTCGGCGAGTGACGACGACGAGGTATCTGTTGCGGTCGGTCGCGCCGCTGGGCGGCGAGCCGGTCGACGTGCTCGTAGCGGACGGGGTCGTCGCAGCGATCGGCGCGGACGCCGGAACCCTTGCGGGCAGCGACGCGACGGTCGTGGATTCCGCCGGGCTCGTCCTCCTGCCAGGGCTGGTCGACCTGCACACGCACCTGCGCGAGCCGGGCCGGGAGGACGCCGAGACGGTGCTGTCCGGTACCCGTGCCGCGGCGCTCGGCGGGTTCACCGCGGTGCACGCGATGGCTAACACCACACCCGTCCAGGACTCTGCGGGCGTCGTCGAGCAGGTGTGGCGCCTCGGCCGCGACGCCGGCTGGGTCGACGTGCACCCCGTCGGAGCGGTGAGCGTCGCCCTCGCCGGGGAGCACCTCGCGGAGCTGGGCGCCATGGCCGGTTCGGCGGCTCACGTCCGAGTCTTCTCGGACGACGGCAGGTGCGTCCACGACCCGGTGCTCATGCGCCGCGCACTCGAGTACGTCAAGGCGTTCGACGGCGTCGTCGCGCAGCATGCGCAGGAGCCGCGCCTCACTGAGAACGCCCAGATGCACGAGGGCGTCGTCTCGGGGGAGATCGGGCTCACCGGCTGGCCGTCGGTCGCCGAGGAGGCGATCATTGCGCGCGACGTCCTGCTTGCCGAGCACGTGGGCTCCCGGTTGCACGTGTGCCATGTCTCCACGGCCGGTTCGGTCGAGATCGTCCGGTGGGCGAAGTCCCGCGGGATCGACGTCACCGCCGAGGTCACACCCCACCACCTCGCGCTGACCGACGAGCTCGCGCGCGGCTACGACCCGGTCTTCAAGGTCAACCCGCCGCTGCGCACCGCGGCCGACGTCGAAGCGGTCCGGGCCGGCCTGGCCGACGGCACGATCGACATCGTCGCGACCGACCACGCCCCGCACCCGCGTGAGGACAAGGACTGCGAGTGGTCCGCGGCGGCGTTCGGCATGACCGGGCTCGAGACGGCGCTGTCGGTCGTCCAGGAAGCGATGGTCGACACCGGCCGGATGACGTGGGCTGACGTGGCTCGGGTGCTCTCGAGGACGCCGGCCGCGATCGGCCGGGTCGCTGACCAGGGTCGTCCGATCACCGTCGGCGAACCCGCCAACCTCACGCTGGTCGACCCCGCGGCGCGCTGGGTCGTCGTCCCGCACGAGCAGGCCACGGCGAGCGACAACTCACCCTTCGGCGGTCGC
>JAYTSH010000079.1:0-2218 GCA_043745755.1 Cellulomonas sp.
GCGCTCGACCGTCCCGTGAGCCCCGTGTTCGCCAACCAGTACGACGCCGAGCAGTGGCTCGGTGAGCAGTGGCGCACGCTCGCGACGCAGGGCGTGCACACCGCGCGGCTCCTGCACGACGGCACCCAGGCGACCCCCGCGCTGGTCCTTCGCGCTCCATGACCGTCGGGGGCCGTCTCGGTGAGGTCGCGCCGACGATCGACCCGGACGGGTCCAGACAGCTCGGGCGACGGACCGTCCAGCTGGCCATCGGCCTCGTGCTCTACGCCGTCTCGGTCACGGTCCTTGTGCGCTCGGGGCTCGGCACGATGCCGTGGGACGTGCTCACGCAGGGCGTCGCGCGCCGGACCGGTCTCTCGTTCGGCACTGTCACGCTCGCGATCAGCGCGGTCGTGCTCGCCGCGTGGGTACCGCTGCGGCAGCGGCCCGGTGCGGGGACCGTCGCGAACGTGCTTGTCATCGGCTTCCTGGTGGACCCGTTCCTTGCGCTGCTCGCGTTGCTGCCCGACCCGCTCCCGCGGCCCGCGGCGGTGGGGCTCGTGGTGCTCGGCATCGGGCTCAACGGCCTCGCGACAGCGCTCTACATCGGGGCGCGGTTCGGGCCAGGTCCTCGCGACGGCCTGATGACCGGGCTCGTGGCCCGGACGGGTCGGTCGACGAGGCTCGTGCGGACGAGCATCGAGGTCGCCGTCGTGGCCGCAGGGTGGCTGCTCGGCGGCACGGCGGGCTTCGCGACGCTGGCCTACGCTCTCGTGATCGGGGCGGTCGTGCACCCCCTGCTCCCCAGGTTCGCGGTCGCCGCCAGCGCCGCCGACTCGGAGCGCTGAGCGGCAGGGCCACCCCTCCGGCGGGGAGGAGCGGCCCTGCGTCGTTCTCAGCGGGCCGCGGGGGAGCTCTTGGCCGTCTCCGCGGGGTCGGTCACGACTGCGTCGCCCAGCGCCTCGTCGATGCGCACGAGCAGCTCGGCTGGGATCGTCACCCCGGACGCCTTGACGTTCTCCCGCACCTGCTCCGGCCGGCTCGCACCGATCAGCGCTGCGGCGACGTTGTCGTTCTGCAGCACCCATGCGACCGCGAGCTGAGCGAGTGTGAGCCCGAGCTCGTCGGCGATCGGTCGGAGGTCCTGGACACGCGCAAGCACCTGGGGCCGCTCGAGGAAGCGCTGGATCATCTGGGCGCCGCCCTTCTCGTCAGCGGCTCGCGAGCCCGCAGGCACGGGCTGACCGGGTGCGTACTTGCCCGACAGGACGCCCTGGGCGACCGGCGACCACACGATCTGCGAGATGCCGAGCTCCTTCGAGGCAGGTACGACCTCGGCCTCGATGACACGCCACAGCGCGGAGTACTGGGGCTGGTTGGAGATGAGCTGGAAGCCCAGGTCGGTAGCGAGCGCGTGACCCGCCCGGATCTGCGCGGCGGTCCACTCGCTGACCCCGATGTAGAGCGCTTTGCCGGCGCGCACGATGTCGGCGAACGCCTGCATCGTCTCCTCGAGCGGCGTGGAGCGGTCGTAGCGGTGTGCCTGGTACAGGTCGACGTAGTCGGTCTGCAACCGCCCCAGGGAGCCGTCGATCGACTCCAGGATGTGCTTGCGTGACAGGCCCGAGTCGTTCGCGCCGCCCGGACCCGTCGGCCAGTAGACCTTCGTGAAGATCTCGAGCGACTGTCGACGCTGACCTTTGAGAGCCTCGCCGAGGACGCTCTCGGCCTTTGTGTTGGCGTAGACGTCGGCGGTGTCGAACGTCGTGATGCCGACGTCGAGGGCCGCGTGCACGCACGCGATCGCAGTGTCGTTCTCGACCTGCGAGCCGTGCGTGAGCCAGTTGCCGTACGTGATCTCGGAGATCTTGAGACCGGAGCTGCCGAGGAAGCGATAGTTCACCATGGGCCTACCGTACGTGCGCTCAGGCGGGGTACTCGCCGTGCTTGACCTGCGCCTTGGGCAGGCGCGAGCGCCGGAGCTGGAAGACGCGCAGCACCCCGTACATCGTCGTCCCGCGCGGGACGGCGGCGGCTCCGAACTTTGCGACGAGCTTCTTCTTGAGCGAGCGCCACATGAACAGGACGTCGACCATCATCGCGATGACGAAAACGTAGAGGAGGAGGAGCGCCAGGACGGCGAGCGTGGCGTTGACCTGGGCGAGCGTGAGCTGCAGGACGAGCAGCACCATGGCGATCGGCAGGAAATACTCGCCGAGGTTGCGGCGCGCGTCGATGT
>JAYTSH010000080.1:0-2617 GCA_043745755.1 Cellulomonas sp.
TCGGTCACGTGGGCCTCCGGGAGTCGTCCGGCGGGCACCGGGACGGACGGGTGGCCTCCCCGTTCTGTCATCCGCCGGCCCGAGGGCATGCGACCTGAGAGTTTTGCCGGTCCGCCATGTGCCCGTGTGGGGCACCGGGGCGCGCCGGCTTGCACCGTCGGTGGGCCGTCCGTTGCCGGGCGACCGCTTTCCAGAGTTGCCTCGCCGTGGCGGTACGGGTGCCTGAGAGTTTCCCGGGGAGGGTCTTGCTCCTTCGGCGCCTCGCCGTGGACGACCGCGCCGGTGGTGGCGGTGCGGTCGCTGCGCAGGAGGGCTCTCCCGCCGCGGTTCGAGCGGCTGTGCTGTTCAGTTGGGTTCTGGCTCCAGCGTACCCGGCCCGCTCGCCCGACGTCGGCCCGTCACACGCCCAGCACCATGACGGCCGTCATGGCGGCGCCCTGCTCGCGCGCGCGGGCGACGACGGCCGTCACGTCCGCGAGCGAGCCTTCGACCAGCACCGGCTGGCCGGCGGACGCGTCACCCGACCATAGGACCGTCGTGTCCGACGGCGGCATGAAGTCGACCCCGTCGGGCATGCGCACGACACCTGCGGCGCGCACCGCCGGATCATCGGCCGAGTACACCTCGACCGAGCGGACGACCGACAGCCGCTCGACGGTCCGCACGAGCAGCTGCTGACGCCGGGCGCTCGCACGGAACGTGACCGCGATCGTCCCGGCGTCGCCGTCGACAGCGCCCGTGGCCAGCGACTCGAAGCTCACGCCGCGGGTCGAGAACACGCTGGTCAGCGCGGTGAGGGTGCCTGGACGGTCGGCGCCGCGCACGAGCGCGACCCACCGCTCGCCCCCGTTCACGCGGCGGCTCCTGGCCGGCCGAGGTCCCACGGCGCGAGGGTCGCGTCGATGCGGTCGCGGCACTGCAGCAGGAGCTCGGTCTCGTCGGGTGCGGGCTCGTCCAGCAGCACTCGCGTCCACCCTTCCGGCCCCAGCACGACCGGCACACCGAGGACGCCGTCGAGCCGGTGGCCGCCTGCGCTGACCTCGCCGGCGAGGGAGACCTGCCCGGCGACGACGATCTCGCGACCGTCGAGCAGCGTGTCCACGAGCTCGACGGTCGCGTTCGCGGTGCCCGCCGCGGTCTTCGAGCCGCTCTGGTGCGTCATCCAGGGCCGGGCGACCGCGCGGAGGTCGGGCGGCCAGCTGTCGATGAGGTCGAAGGCCGCGCCCATGTCCTGCGCCGCGATGGCGAGCAGCCGGGTCTGCGCGTCGGCGAGCTCGGCGCCGAACGTCGCGAGCGTCCGTCCGCGCCTCAGTCCGTCGATCGCCCGACGACGCTCCGCCACGTCGAGCCCGCTGACGCGCACGGTGGACCACAGCGGCACGAGGTCCATGCCGTGCTGACCTGCGACGAAGCCGCCGATGCGGTGCCGTCGCAGCCCGAGCGAGACCGCGATCTCGCGCCGGAACCGCAGGGTGTCGAGCCAGGCGCCCATACCGATGACCCGGTGCCGCCCGAGCGCGCGCGCCATGACGGCCACGCCCAGCTCGACCGGGTTGGACACGACGACGACGACCTCATGGCCCGATCCGTGCGCGGCGAGCGCCTGCGCGTACGACTCGAACACGGCGTAGTTGTCGGATGCCAGCTGGGAACGGTCCGTCGAGCCGCCCGCGGTCGGCGGGGTCGTGCGGCCGGCAGCGACGACGATCACGTCCGCCACCACGTCGCTCGGGTCGAGCGCGACGTCGATCAGCGGCGCATGCTCGTCGTACGCGTCCATGAGGTCCGCGCGCAGCCCGTACGTCGCTCGCGCCGACGCCCCGCCCGGGCGCCCGACGAGCTGCAGGCGCGACGACGTCGGGAGCACGCGACGCTCGATGAGCTGCGTGCAGACCTGCCGTCCGATGTCACCCGTCGCACCCAGCACCGCCACGTCCATGACCCCGACGGTACGGGCCCCGCATGTCGCGCGTGTTGCGGGCGACCCGAGGTCACCCGGCCGGGCCGGCCGCCCGGACCTCGTAGACGATCTCCAGACCGTCCTCCTCGTCCCACGGGTCGCCGACCTCGACGAACCCGTGCGTGAGCACGAGCTGGCGCGACACGGCGTTGGCGGGGCTCACTGACGCGCGGACGACGCGCACGTCGGGCTCCGCAGCGGCCCGCGCGAGCATCCACCGCAGCGCGGCCCGCGCGTAGCCGCGTCGGCGCTCGGCCGTGTCGATCGAGTAGCCGACCTCGACCATCCCGGCGTCGTCGGGCGGCCCGTGCCGGGAGTCGGGCTCGACGAGGTACCCGGTCAGCTCGACGGGCACGTGCCGCTGCGCCTCAACGAGGTCGCCCGCGGCGAGCGCCCGGAGCGTCACGAGGGCGAGCTGCAGGATGCGTACGGCCTGTTCGGGGGAGTCCACCACGCGCAGATGGTCTCAGGCCGGATCGGTCATGACCGCACGATTTCCGATAGCGTCCGGGCGTGACGTCAGGTGGTTCGGTGGTGGCGGTGAGCCGGAGCGCTGTGCACGGGCTCGCCAAGGTCAACGAGGTCGCGGTGCGGCTCGCGGCCGGTGTCGGCGTCGAGGGGGACGTGCACTCGGGCGCGGCAGTGCAGCACATGTCG
>JAYTSH010000081.1:0-3963 GCA_043745755.1 Cellulomonas sp.
GTCGGCAGCACGACGGTCACGACGGCGATCAGCACCACGGACAGGATCCGGACGCCGGTGGCTTCCAGGCTCAGCTGCGTCCGCGCGAGGAGGATCACGAGAGCGATGGCGACGACCGCGAGCACGGCGACATCGATCAGGGAGGCGAGGAACCTGGAGGCGAACGATGTCGGTCGCGTGTCGAGCAGCACGCCCTCACCAGTGACGATGCCCTCGTCCATCGGACTCCTCTCGGTGTCGCGCCGGTACTCGCTCGCTCCGAGCACGGCAGTGCCCGGAGCGCGGATGCGCGGGACCGCGCTGTGGCAGGGTATCGGGCGTGGACCTCGATGCCTTCACCGCCGTGCGTGCCGGCTCCTGGGCGCGGCTCGACGAGCTGATCCGACGGCGCAGGCTGACGGGTGCCGAGGCAGACGAGCTCGTCCGGCTCTACCAGGCGGCGGCGACCGACCTGTCGACCGTTCGCTCGAGCGCGCCGGACCCCGAGACGGTGACGCGGCTCTCGCAGCTGATCGCGCGCGCGCGCGCGCAGATCGCCGGCGCCCACGAGCCCGCCTGGCGTGACGTGGCCCGGTTCCTCGTCGTCTCGCTGCCCGCGGCCCTGTACCGGATCCGCTGGTGGACGCTCGCCGTCACGGTGGTGAGCGTGGCGCTCGCCGTCGTCGCCGGTGTCTGGGTCGCGACCCAGCCCGACGCCCTCGCAGCGATGGGGACGCCGAGCGCGCAGAAGGAGTACGTCGACAACGCGTTCGCGTCGTACTACGACCCGGGCGCCGGGTTCGCCGCGATGGTGTGGACCAACAACGCGTGGATCGCGGCACAGGGCGTCGGACTCGGGATCACGGGCATCATGCCGGTGTTCGTCCTGGTCAACAACGCGGTGCACGTCGGTGCGACCGGCGGGATGATGGCCGCGCACGGCGAGCTGCCGATCTTCCTCCAGCTCATCGCCCCGCACGGCATGCTCGAGCTCACGGCGATCTTCGTCTCGATCGCCGCGGGGCTGCGCCTGTTCTGGACGTGGATCGCCCCCGGACCGCGCACCCGGACACGCGCGCTCGCGCAGGAGGGTCGGGCGCTGTTCACCGTCGCGCTCGGCCTCGTCGGTGTCCTGGCGGTCTCGGGGGTGATCGAGGGCTTCGTCACGGGTTCGGCGCTCCCGTGGGTGGCCAAGATCGGGATCGGGGCGGTCGCGCTCGCGGCGTTCTGGACCTACACGCTCGTCCTCGGCCACCGCGCAGCATCGGACGGCGAGACGGGTGACCTCGAGGCGGACCAGGCCGGGTACTCGCTCGCGGTCGCCGCGTAGCGGACCGCACACCGGCTACAGGCGCCCGGCGGCCTTGAGCGCCAGGTACGTGTCGGCGAGTCTCGGTGCGAGGTCGTCGGGCAGCGCGTCGACGATCTCGACGCCGCGCTGGCGCAGGCGCACACCGACCGCGGCGCGCTCGAGCCCTGCGCGCTCGGCAGCCGCGGCGTCGAACACCTCGGCGGCGTCGCGGCGACCGGTGCGCAGCGCCTCGACCTCAGGGTCGCGGACCGAGGCGAGCACGACCCGGTGGCGCTGGGTGAGCTGCCCGACGACGCCGAGCAGGCCCTGCTCGACCGCCGCGGGCTCCAGGGTCGTGAGGAGCACGACCAGCGAGCGCTGGGTCAGGCGCGCGCGGACGACCTCGACAGCACCCGGCCAGTCGGTCTCGACCAGCGTGGGCTCGACCCCGGCCAACGCGTCGGCGATCGCGGGCATCAGGCGAGGACCGCTGACGCCCGCGACCCTTGCGCGCACGCGCCGGTCGAACGCGACCAGCTCGACGCGGTCACCCGCACGTGAGGCGAGCGCCGCGAGCAGCAGCGCGGCCTCGATCGACGCGTCGAGGCGAGGGGCGTCGAGCACGCGTGCGGCCGAGGTGCGGGACGTGTCGAGCACGATCAGCACGCGGCGGTCGCGCTCGGGGCGCCACGTCCGCACGACGACGTCGTTGCGGCGTGCGGTCGCGCGCCAGTCGATCGAACGGACGTCGTCGCCGATGACGTACTCCCGCAGCGAGTCGAACTCGGTCCCGGCGCCCCGCAGCTGCACGGCTGCGCGCCCGTCGAGCTCACGCAGGCGCACGAGCCTGCTCGGCAGGTGGCGCCGCGACGCGAACTCGGGCAGCACCCGCAGCGTTGCGGGGACGTCGAGCGAGACCTGGCGTCCCGCGAGCCCGAGCGGTCCGACCGTGCGGATGGTCACGCGGTCGGCGTGCCGGTCGCCGCGGCGCGTCGGGACGAGCGACGTGACCAGTCGCCGACCGTCGCCGGGCGGGACATCGACCTGGTGACGGTTCGGGCCAGGACCGGCCGACGGCTGCCACGCGTCGCGGACCGTCGCGCGCAACCGTCGCGGGCCGACGTTCGTGACCGTCACGGTCGATGTCGCCGACTGCGTGAGCCGGACCGAGCCGGGCAGGGTGCGCGTGACCGCCACGAGCCGCGGAGAGGCCGCGAGGCCGGCGTCGAGCGCGCACGCGACCGCGACGACGACGGCCCAGAGCAGCACCGTGCCGGGCACGGGCACGACGATCACGGCCACGATCCCGAGCGCGGCGAGCGCCACGGCCCGCCAGGTGATCGCCATGGCTCAGCGGGGGACCGGCACGGAGGCGAGCACCGTGTCGAGCACGCTCTCGGTGCTGACGCCCTCGAGCTCCGCCTCGGCGCGCAGCTGGACCCGGTGGCGCAGGGTCGGGTGCGCGAGCGCCTTGACGTCGTCGGGAGTCACGTACCCGCGACCCGACAGCCACGCCCAGGCCCGGGACGTCGCGAGCAGCGCGGTGGCGCCACGCGGTGACACCCCGAGCGAGAGCGACGGCGACTGCCGTGTCGACCGGCAGACGTCGACGGTGTACCCGAGGACCTCGCGCGAGATCTGCACCCGGGCGACCTCCGCTCGGGCCCGGGCGAGCACGTCGACCCCGGCCGCGGGCCTGACCCCGGCGCCGCGGAGGTCGCGCGGGTCGAACCCGCCGGCGTGCCGCGAGAGGATCTCGATCTCCTGGTCGCGCTCCGGCAACGGCAGCGTGAGCTTGAGCAGGAACCGGTCGAGCTGCGCCTCGGGGAGCGCGTAGGTCCCCTCGTACTCGATGGGGTTCTGGGTCGCGATGACGAGGAACGGGTCGGGCAGCGCACGCGGCAGCCCGTCGACGGTCACCTGTCGCTCCTCCATGGCCTCGAGCAGCGAGGCCTGGGTCTTCGGGGGCGTCCGGTTGATCTCGTCGGCCAGCAGCAGGTTGGTGAACACCGGGCCTGTGCGGAAGGAGAACTCCGCGGTCCGCGCGTCGTACACGAGCGAGCCTGTCACGTCGCCCGGCATGAGGTCAGGGGTGAACTGCACCCGCTTGGTGTCGAGGTCGAGCGCTGCCGAGAGCGAGCGCACCAGCAGCGTCTTGGCCACGCCCGGCACCCCCTCGAGCAGCACGTGGCCGCGGCACAGGAGTGCGATGACCAGACCGGTGACGGCGGCGTCCTGCCCGACGACGGCCTTCGCGACCTCCGCACGGACGGCGCCGAGCGCATCGCGCAGCCCTTGCGACGGGGTCGGACCCGTGGCGGTCGACGGAGCGGCGGACAGGGCGACCCCGCTCGTGTCGTGCACGGTCGGCCACGGGGTGTTCGGGTGTTCCTCGGTCACGATCGGTGAACCTCGCTCTCCAGCTCGTCGAGCCTGCGGGCCAGCTGTGCCAGCCCGACGTCGTCGGTCGGTGGTGGTCCGTACAGCAGTGCGGCGACCTCGTCGCTCGGTCGACCGGCCGCGCGGGCCAGTGCGTCGATGACCGCGGGAGCCCCCGCCGTCCGAGGCAGCCCGACCCGCGCGGCCGCCCGCGTCGCGGTGCCGGCCCGCAGCGCCGCAGCCGCATGCCCGTACGAGCGCGAGCGACGGTACAGACGTCCGCGCCCGCGTGTCGTCTCGGCCGACCGCACCGT
>JAYTSH010000082.1:0-6872 GCA_043745755.1 Cellulomonas sp.
TGACGTCGGCGTGCAGCTCTTCCAGTGGACCTGGGACGCGATCGCGACCGAGTGCACCGACCACCTCGGCCCTGCGGGCTACGGCTGGGTCCTCACCTCGCCCCCGCAGGAGCACGTCCTCGGGACCCAGTGGTGGACGGCCTACCAGCCCGTCAGCTACCGCATCGAGTCGCGCCTCGGCACGCGCGCGCAGTTCGGCGCGATGGTCGGCGCGTGCCACGCTGCGGGCGTCGACGTCGTCGCCGACGCGGTGATCAACCACATGACCGGCAAGGACGCGCCCGGCACGGGCTGGGCCGGGTCGACCTACACGCACTACGACTACCCGGGCACCTGGTCGGATGCCGCGGGCGACTTCCACCACTGCGGCATCGGGCCCGCCGACGACATCAACAACTACCGAGACGCCTACGAGGTGCAGAACTGCGAGCTCAGCAACCTCGCCGACCTCGCGACGGGCACGGTGGACGTCCAGGACGGGATCGTCGCCTACCTGAAGGACCTGCTCTCGCTCGGGGTCGACGGGTTCCGCATCGACGCCGCCAAGCACATCCCCGCCGAGGACCTCGCCGCCGTCGTCGATCGGCTGCCTGCGGGCACCCGGATCGTCTCGGAGGTGATCCGCGGCAGCGGTGAGCCTGTCACGCCCGAGCAGTACACGGCAGCTGGTGACGTCCTCGAGTTCACCTGGGGCAAGGACGTGACCGGCATGGTGCGCGGCGGGTCGCTGCGGCTCGCGGCCAGCCTCGGCGCCGGGTCGACGTAGCTGCCGTCCGACAAGGCCTGGATCTTCGTCGAGAACCACGACACCGAGCGCGGCCGGGCGACGCTCGGGCACGAGGACGGCGCCAGCTATGTGCTTGCCAACGTCCTGATGCTTGCGACCGACTACGGGCGGCCGATCGTCTACTCCGGGTATGCGTTCAGCGATCGGGAAGCGGGACCCGTGCAGGACGCGGCCGGCGCAGTCGTCGACGCGGCGTGCCCTGCGGCGGTCGGTCCGCACGTCACGTACGCCGACGGCGAGTGGGTGTGCCAGCACCGCTGGGCCGCGATCGAGGGCATGGTCGGCTGGCGTGACGCGGTGGGCGAGGACCCTGTGGGCGATCGCTGGGAGAACGGCGAAGCGTTCGCGTTCAGCCGAGGTGCGCGCGGCCTCGTCGTGCTCAACGGCGGCGACGTCGAGGTGTCGGCCCAGGTCCCCACGACTCTGTCGGACGGTTCGTACTGCGATGTCGTCGCGGGTCCCGCGACCGACGGACGATGCACGGGTGGCGCGGTCACGGTTCGCGGTGGTCTCGCCGGCGTGCGCGTCGCGCCGCACTCCGCGCTGGCACTTCACGTGGGAGCGCCGGCACGGGGCTGAACCGCAGCGCCCAGCTCAGCCGAGCCGCGCCCACACGGTCGTGTCGCTCGGGACGAAGATCGTCCCGTCGTCGCTCGTCGTGATCTCACCGCTCGCGAGGAGCACGTGCAGCGTCTCGGACCGGGGCAGCGGGATCGGCTCGGAGCCGAGGTTGGCGAGGACATAGACGTCGCGGTTCGCGAACGTCAGGACTCGGGACGCGAGGTCCGGGTGGGGGCCATCGACCCAGCTGAGCGACCCCGAGCCGAGGTGGAAGTCCCGCCGCAGGCGCAGCGCCTCCCGGTACATCTCGTACGTCGAGCCCCGGTTGCCACGCTGGGCATCGAGGGCGTAAGCAGCCCACGAGGCCGGCTGGGGGAGCCAGGCAGCGCCCGTGGACGAGAACCCGAAGCCCGGCGCCTCGGCGACCCAGGGCAGGGGCACCCGGCAGCCGTCACGGCCGCGCTCGGTGTAGCCGGAGCGCCACCAGGCGGGATCCTGGCGCAGGTCGTCGTCGAGCGCGGTGTGCTCGGGGAGCCCGAGCTCCTCGCCCTGGTACAGGTACGCCGAGCCCGGCAAGGCGAGCATGAGGAGCGTCGCGGCGCGCGCGCGGCGCAGGCCGAGCTGCTCGTCGGGCTGCTCGTCGCCCGCCCCGATGCCGTGGGGCCGCCAACCGGGTTCGGCGAGGCCGAGGCGCGAGGTGTGCCGGACGACATCGTGGTTCGACAGGACCCAGGTCGTGGGCGCGCCGACCTCGTCGCTCGCAACGAGCGAGGAGGTCACGACGGTCCGCAGCGCGGCCGCGTCCCAGCGGGTCGTGAGGAACGAGAAGTTGAACGCCTGGTGCATCTCGTCGTGCCGGACGTAGCGCGCGAGCCGCGCCACTGGCTCGACCCACGCCTCCGCAACGAGCGCGCGGTCACCGTCGTACTCGGCGAGGACCCGGTGCCATGCGCGGTAGATGTCGTGGACGCCGTCCTGGTCGAACATGGGCCCGGAGTCGCCGATACCGGTCGAGCCGTCGTCGTCGTGGCTGCCCTCGATCATCGAGGCCTCGCCATCCCAGTCGGGCAGGCCCTGCGCCTTGACCAGGCCGTGCGCGACATCGATCCTGAAGCCGTCGACACCCCGGTCGAGCCAGAACCGTAGGATGTCCTCGAACTCGGAGCGCACCTCGGGGTGCTCCCAGTTGAGGTCGGGCTGACGCGTGTCGAACAGGTGCAGGTACCACTGCCCGGCGTTGCCGTCGGCTTCGGTCGTTCGAGTCCACGCGGGGCCACCGAAGACGGAGGTCCAGTTGTTGGGCGGCATCTCGCCGTGCTCACCCGTCCCCTCGCGGAACATGTACCGCGCGCGCTCGACGCTTCCAGGACTGGCGGCAAGCGCAGCGCGGAACCACACGTGCTCGTCGGACGTGTGGTTCGGGACGAGGTCGATGATGACCCGCAGACCCAGGCGGTGGGCTCGCTCGAGCAGGACGTCACAGTCCGCGAGAGTGCCGAACAAGGGGTCGACGTCGCGGTAGTCGGCGACGTCGTAGCCCGCGTCGGCCTGGGGGGATCGGTAGAACGGCGAGAGCCAGATCGCGTCGACCCCGAGGCGTGCGAGGTGGTCCAGCCGCGAGGTGATGCCCGGGAGGTCGCCGATCCCGTCGCCCGACGCGTCCGCGAACGAACGCGGGTACACCTGGTAGATGACTGCATGACGCCACCACTCGGCGGACGGCGACCCGGGGGCGTGGACGAGCGTCGTCGTGATGTGGCGCAGCGTGCTGTCGGTGCTCACGGAGAAGTGCCTCGATTCGGCGGCGGGACGGGCGGGTGCACCCGGTCGGTCGGTCGTTCGGTGGGTCCGACCGCGCCCCGCCTGGGGACGGCCCGGCGCGAGAGCCTGGGTTTCAGCGTACGGCGGGCGCGACGCCCGTCGACCCGCGCACGATGAGCTCGGGGTGGAACAGCAGCTCGGTGCGTGTGCCGCGCACGCCGTTGATCTCGGCGACGAGTGCGCTCACCGCGGCGTGCCCCATCGCCTGGACAGGCTGGCGGACAGTGGTGAGCGGCGGGTCCGTGAAGGCGATGAGGGGCGAGTCGTCGTAGCCCACGACGGAGATGTCGGCCGGGACGTCGAGCCCGCGTGCTCGAGCCGCCCGGATCGCCCCGAGCGCCATGAGGTCGGAGCCGCAGATGATCGCTGTGTGGCCGGTCGCGATGAGCTCGCCGGCCGCCGCCTGCCCACCCTCGACGGTGAACAGCGTGGTCACGACGTGGTCGGTCGGCTCAGTGTCCCCCAGGTGCCGCGCGAGGTTGTCGGTGAAAGCTGCAACCTTGCGCTGGGACGGGACGAAGCGCTCGGGGCCGATCGCGAGCCCGATGCGCCGGTGGCCGAGGGAGATGAGGTGCCGGAACGCGAGGTCCATCGCGGCTGCGTCGTCGCTCGAGACGGCCGGCGCGTCGACACCCTCGGCGTAGCCGTTGACGAGCACGATCGGCATCCCGCGGCTGCGCAGCCGGTGGTAGCGGTCGCGGCCGGCCGTGGTGTCCGCGTGCAGCCCGGAGATGAACACGATGCCGGCGACCGCGTGCTCGAGCAGCATCTCGACGTACTGGTCCTCGGTCGTGCCACCGGGCGACTGGGTGCACAGCAGGGGCGTGTAGCCGGCCTCGGAGAGCATCGACTCGACGACCTGGGCGAACGCCGGGAACACCGGGTTGGTCAGCTCGGGCACGACGAGCCCGACGAGACCCGCCGAGCGGGTGTGCAGCTTCTCGGGGCGCTCGTAGCCGAGCAGGTCGAGAGCCGCCAGGACAGCCTGGCGCGTCTGGGTGGAGACGCCGTTCTTGCCGTTCAGCACGCGCGAGACGGTCGCTGTGCTGACTCCCGCCTGTTCGGCCAGGTCAGTCAATCGAGTGCGCACGCGAACTAGCGTAGGGGACACAGGACCTCCTCGTCCGTGAGCAGGCTCGCGGTCACCCGCTTGACCTGAAAGTGTTGCCTGAAAGTTACCGTAACGAGTTGCAGAGTCCGCAGCAAGCGGGCTAGCGTCGTGCCATCAGGCCAGAGTCGGTGGGACATCCCGTCGACGTATGGCTTCTCCCACAGATCCTTTGGAGACACGAAGATGCGACGGAGCATCCCCCTAGTTGCCACCGCTCTGGGCGTGGCGCTCACGCTGGCGGCGTGCAGCGGGTCGTCGAACACCCCGGCGGCCGTGACCACCCCCTCCGAGACTGCGACCACCGCAGCTCTCACCGGCACCCTGACCGTCTGGGTCGACGAGACCCGTATCAAGGACATCAAGCCGGTCGCCGAGTCGTTCCAGGCGAAGACCGGCGTCGTGCTCGACCTCGTGCAGAAGGCATCCGGTGACATCCGGACCGACTTCGTCGCCCAGGTACCGACGGGCCAGGGTCCGGACGTCATCATCGGCGCCCACGACTGGACCGGTGAGTTCGTCAAGAACGGCGTCGTCGCGCCCGTCGAGCTCGGCGACAAGGCGGGCAATTTCTCGAAGTCCGCAGTCAACGCCTTCGCCTACGGCGGCAAGCAGTACGGCGTCCCGTACGCGATCGAGAACATCGCACTCGTCCGCAACAACAAGCTCGTCAAGGACACGCCGAAGACGTTCGACGAGGTCATCGCTCAGGGCAAGGCGGCCGGCACGCCGTTCCCGGTGATCATCCAGCAGGGCGACAAGGGCGACGCATACCACCTGTACCCGCTCCAGACGTCGTTCGGGGCGCCGGTCTTCAAGCAGCAGGCCGACGGCTCGTACACCAACGAGCTGACCCTCGGCGGCGACGCAGGCACGAAGTTCGCCGCCTACCTGCAGAAGCTCGGTCAGGACAAGGTCCTCGACCCGGCCATCGACGGGGACAAGGCCAAGCAGGCCTTCCTCGATGGGCAGTCGCCGTACATCGTGACCGGACCGTGGAACACCACGGCGTTCAAGGCGGCGGGCATGGACATCACCGTGCTGCCGATCCCGAGCGCCGGCGGCCAAGAGGCCAAGCCGTTCGTCGGCGTCCAGGGCGCGTTCATCAGCGCGAAGACCAAGAACGCCGTCCTCGCGAACGAGTTCGTCGTCAACTACCTCACGACCGAGGCAGTCCAGGACGCTCTCTACGCGAGCGGTGGTCGGGTGCCGGCGCTCAAGTCGTCTGCTGCGAAGGTCAGCGACCCGATCCTGGTTGGCTTCAACGCGGCCGGCGCGACCGGTGCTCCGATGCCGTCCATCCCCGAGATGGGCTCCGTCTGGGGATTCTGGGGCACGACCGAGGTTCAGATCATCGGTGGCCAGGCCGCTGACCCCGCCGCGGCATGGACCACGATGGTCGACAACATCAAGGCCGCGATCAAGGGCTGAGCCCAGCGCGAACAGCACGCCTGAGGGGGCTCCGATGGGCGTCGGAGCCCCCTCAGGTCAGGCTGAGACCACCGGATGGCCCGCGCGATGGAGCGCGTAGTTGACTAGGAGCGTCATGAGCACCCAACAGACGGGGTCGCGGGCCACCGGTCCCGACGTCGACGAGCAGATCGTCAGGCGCCGCAAGGGGGCGACATCCCACGCGCGCGACTTCGGCGCCGGCTTCTTCGTCAAGCTCGTCCTGGTCGCGGTGATCAACGCGCTCGGTGTGTACGGCATCCTCGCGGCGGCGGCCGTCGGGTCGTGGGGGATCGTCGGCTTCCTCGTGATCGCCCTCATCCTGGTCGACTGGGTGTACTTCTCGCGGCGCATGCTGCCGATGAAGTATTTGCTCCCGGGCCTGCTCTTCCTGCTCGTCTACCAGCTGTTCGTCATGGGATACACGGGCTACGTCGCCTTCACCAACTACGGCGACGGCCACAACTCGACCAAGGCCGACGCGATCTCCGCGATCCAGGTTCAGACCGAGCGCCGGGTCGAGGGCTCGCCGAGCTACCCGCTCGCCGTCCTGGAGAAGGGCGGGGTCCTCGCGCTCGCGATCGTGGAGAACGACAAGGCCATGGTCGGCACCGCCGACCATGCGCTCGCTGCGGCGGACGGCGCGAGCGTCGAGGCAGGCCGGATCACGGCCGTCCCGGGCTACACGACGCTCGCCTTCGCGCAGATCGCGCAGCGCCAGGGCGAGATCACCAACCTGCGCGTACCGGTGGCCGCCGACGGCTCGAAGGGCAGTCTGCGGACGCAGGACGCCTCGACCGGGTACATCTACACGCCGAGCACCGTGTACGACGCGGCGACGGACACGTTCACCGACGTCGTGACCGGCACGGTGTACAAGGCGTCGGCCGAGGGCACCTTCACCGCGGCCGACGGCACGACGCTGAACCCGGGCTGGCGCGCCGGGGTCGGTCTGAAGAACTTCACCACGATGTTCACCGACTCGCGGATCTCCGGGCCGTTCTTCAAGATCCTCGCGTGGACGTTCGCGTTCGCCATCCTCTCGGTCGCCACGACGTTCGCCCTGGGTCTGTTCCTCGCGATCACGTTCAACGACCCGCGGGTGCGTTACCGCCGGCTCTACCGGTCGCTGCTGATCCTGCCGTA
>JAYTSH010000083.1:0-8239 GCA_043745755.1 Cellulomonas sp.
CTGAGCTGCGGTCTCAACATGGGGCTCGTCCTCGCCCTCGTCCCGGGTCTCGGGCTCGGCGTCGGCGGTGCGGCGCTCGCGACGGTGATCTCGCAGGCGGTCTCGGTCGCGCTGTGCCTGACGTACGTCCGGCGCCGTGTCCCCGTGCTCCGGGTGCACCGCGACGACTGGCGCGTCACCCGCAGCGACCTCGGACGCCACCTGCGGCTCGGCCTGCCCATGGGGTTCCAGGCGTCGATCATCGCGATCGGCACGCTCGCCGTGCAGGTGCGGCTCAACAACCTCGGCTCGGGCGCTGTCGCGGCGTACACGACGGCGGCCCGCGTCGACGGCCTCGCGGTCGCGCTGCTCGCATCCCTCGGCATCGCGGTGTCGACGTTCGCCGCACAGAACTACGGTGCAGGACGACCCGACCGCATCCGGCTCGGCGTCGTCCAGAGCGTGTGGATGTCGCTCGTGGGCGGCGTGCTCCTCGGCGCCGTGCTCATCGGAGCCGGGAGCCAGATCGTGGGGCTGTTCTTCGGGACGGGGGAGGAGCAGGTCGTGACGATGGCGGCGTACCTGCTCAAGGTCAACGGTCTCCTCTACGTCGCCCTGGGTGTCCTCTTCGTGCTCCGCGGGGCCCTGCAGGGGCTCGGGCACACGTTCGTCCCGACGTTCACCGGCGTGATCGAGCTCGCCATGCGAGTCGGTGCCGCGGTCGTCCTCGGTGCCGCGTTCGGCTTCAACGGCGTTGTGCTGGGCAATCCGCTGGCGTGGATCGGCGCGCTCGTCGTGCTCGTCCCTGCGTACGTCCGGGTGAGCCGCCGTCTCGGTGTCAGGTCGGGCGCGCGGGCCGGCGCAGTCCCCGACCACGTCGTGCTCGAGGGCCCGATCGAGGGGTCCGTGGTCATCGACGCCGTCGTCCCTGTCTCCGGCCCGGTGGTGGACGGGTCGCGGGCTGGGAGCGAGCCCGTCGCGTCCGGGATCGGTGCGCGCTGACGCCAGCGGCCGGAGCGGACCAGACCCGCTCTGGGTCGCAGACCCCCTTGCCGTCGGCTCAACCGTGACACGGGTCCGTGGCGGGGGGCGTCAGACGCCGGCCAGGGTGGCGTCGATCTGACCCATCGCGAGCGTCATGCCCTCGACCATGCCCATCGCAGCGAGCTGTTCCATCTGCTCGAGGGTCACGAACCGCGAGGTGACGGTCATCCGTGTGCCGTCGGACGTCTCGTGCAGGTCGACCATGGCGTGGATCGTCGGCATGCCCGGGTCGGGTGTCCCTGCCTCGTCGGCGAACCCGTCCTCGAACTCGAGCGAGCGCGGCTCGTCGATGGACACGAAGCGCCACCACCCGTGCGCCTTCTCGCCGTCGGGCCCGGTCATGTAGTAGCTGGAGCGCCCCTCGACGACGACGTCGTGCTGCACGAAGGTGGCGGGCCAGGCGGGCGGTCCCCACCACCGCTCGAGCTGGCGCGGGTCGACCCAGATCTGCCATGCGCGCTCGGGCGGGGCGGCGAGATCGGCCACGATGGTCAGGGTCAGTGTCGAGGTGTCGGGCGTGGTGCTGATGACGGTCATGGTGCTGCTCCTTCGGCTGGGCCGGCGAGGATCTCGTCGATTCGGTCGATGCGGCCGTGCGGATGGTGGTGACCTCGCCAGAGACGATCTGCTCGCGGCCCCGGCGCCGCTTGGTCACCAGAGGTGCCCGCTCGAGCACCGCGACTTGCTTCTGCACAGCGGCGAAGCTCATGGCGTAGCGCCGGGCGAGGGTCGAGATCGAGGCCTCGGGTTGCCGTCCATGGTTGCCGATCCGTCCCGGGTCAGCGATGGTGGACCGATGATCTCGATGGATGAGGATCAGGCGATCGCGCACGTGCAGGACGTCCACCACCAGTTCGACGGACGCGTACGGAACTACGTGCCGATCCTGGTGGAGCGCGAGGCTGCGAGCCGCCTGGCGGAGCTGTCCGCTCGGGCCGAGGGTGAACACGCGGCGATCTGAGCTCGACGGGTCCTGTGCACTTCGTGGACATCTCGTCGTCATCGAGTCCTCCTAGCCTGCAGGCAACGGCCGGCGCCGCCGGCTGACGCCTGGAGGTTCATGTGGTCCTCACCCTCTCGCTCGTACGGCACGGCCAGACCGAGTACAACGCCGAGCACCGGCTCCAGGGCTGGTGCGACTCGCCCCTGACGCCGCGTGGCCTCCTCGGCGTTCGCACCACCGCGGCGTTCCTCGCCACTCGTCCGTTCACAGCCGCCTACGTCAGCCCCACCGGTCGCGCCCAGACCACGGCGCAGGAGATCCTGGCCCATCACCCGTGGGCCCCGCCGGTCACCGACCCGGACCTACGTGAGTTCGGCTTCGGCGACTACGAGGCGCGTCCGGAGGTCGAGCTGCTCGCCCGGTACGACGCGGACGCGATGTTCGCCGAGGTGGTGCGCGGGACGTTCGCGGGCATCCCGGGTGGCGAGCCCGGGCGTGAGTTCCTGACGCGGGTGCGGTCCGCGTTCGCGCGCATCGAACGCGATCACCAGCACGGTCACGTCCTTGTCGTGAGCCATGGCCTGACACTTCGCGCCTACCTGGCGATGATCGACCCCCGCCCGATGGAGCCCCTGCCGAATGCGAGCGTCTCGACGGTCGAGGTGCATGCCGACGGCTTCCGCCGCGTGGTCACCGTCGCGCTCGACCCGGCCGGACATGGCGTGCCGATGCGATCGGCGCTTCGCCCGTACCCGCGCTCGCCCGGTAGCGAGCTCGCCGTTGCCGTCGCAGCTGGTCAGCCGTGCGGACGGGTTCGGACCGACCGCGCGATCAGGGCAAGTCCGACGAGCGCGACGACCGGGCCGACGATCGCCCAGAGGGTGACCCCGGTCATCGCGCTCCCGCCGAGGTAGCCGAGACCCTGGAACGTGAACACCGCTCCGATCACGACGAGCACCGTGCCGAGCGCGATGGTTGCTGTCTTCCCCACGGGTTCCTCCTGCTGAGCGCTGTCGGGGGCGTGGTCCCGACTGCCATGACCTTCCTCCGCGAACACGGGGCGAGTTGAGTCTCCTGCAGTTCGCAGGTCCACGCCGTGCGGTCGTCGGATCGGGACGCGGCCGAGGCGAGGCCGGCCAGGCTAGGTCTGGCTGAGCCCGGGAATCAGGGCGTCGAGGTAGTCGGCCGTGTCCTCCCAGTCGGTGACCGCGTGGCACGGGACGCCGAGGGCCTTGACCGGGTAGTCGTTGCCGACCTCGTCGAGCCGGTCGCCCACGAAGCGCATCTCCTGCAGGTCGATCCCGGTCATCTCGGCGAGACGCGACATGCCGTAGGCCTTGTCGATGCCCTTGCGCGTGATGTCGACGGACGTGGACCCACCCGAGCGCACCTCGAGGTCGGGCAGCTGCGCGGCGACCGCCTCGCGCAGGGCTGTCTTCTTGGAGCCGGTCGGGTCCCAGGCGGTCTTCGCGGCGACCGGAGCCGCCTGCCCGAGTGCCGAGAACGTGATCTGGCTGCCGCGGTCCTCGAGGATCGGTCCCCAGGTCTCGGTCTCCCACAGGCCCAGGGCGTGGGCCGACTCGGTCACGGCGGCGAGCGCTCGTGACTTCTCGTCCTCGGTGAGGTTCTGCGCGTACACCTGGTCCCAGGACTCGCCGGTGTGCCGGAAGTACTGCGTGCCGCACGTGGGCATGAGGTGCAGCCGGGCAAGCTGGGCGGGGGTCGCGGCACCGAGACGGTCGACGACCTGCATCTGGAACTGGCCGAACTGACCGCCCGAGATCACGCAGACCTCGACGACGTCGAGCAGCTGAACGAGCAGGTCCGCCATCCGCGGGTCGAGCGGAGACTTCGAGGGGGCCAGCGTGTCGTCGAGGTCGAATGCGACGAGCCGAGGTGCGGGGGACAGGGGGAGCCTCCAAGAGGGGAGTCGGGCGGGTTGGCCGCGGGCTGCCCGGTGACCCGATGGTCCGCGCGACGCGGACAGCCACCCCATCATCTCAGAAGTTGCGCGCAGAGCCGGGGTCGCAAGCTGCTACACACTCGCACTCACCCCGAGGAGACGCTCTGCGGTTCGACGTGGATGAACGTCTCGGTCCCGGGCAGGATGTCGTTGATATCGGCCTCGACCCGCTCGGTCATGTCGTGCGCGGCCTTGACCGTCCAGTCGGGGGGGACCGTCAGGACGACGAAGACGAAGCGCTGGCGGCCGGACTCGACCGTGCGCAGGGGGGCGAACGTCACGCCGTGCTCGGTGCGGTACCGCTCCAGGACGACGTCGATCTGGTCGCGCTCGTGCTCAGGGAGGGTCGCGCTGAGCAGGCCGCTCACGGACCCGCGCAGCAGACGGTAGCCCGTCCAGAGGATGTTCACGCCGACCGCCATGGCCACGATCGGGTCGAGCGGTTGCCACCCGGTCAGGGCGACCAGGGCGATGCCGACGATGACACCGACTGAGGTCCACACGTCGGTGAGGAGGTGCTTGCCGTCGGCGACGAGGGTCGCCGACCGGTGCGCCCTGCCGACTCGCTGCAGCGTGACACCGACGGCGAGGTTGATGAGCGAGGCGACGGTGGACAGCGCCAGGCCGATGCCGGGCTGCAGGACGGGAGCTGGCGCGAGGAGCCGCTGGATCGAGGTCCAGACGATCGCGGTCGCGGCGACAAAGATCATCGCCCCCTCGACGAGAGCGGAAAGGTACTCGGCCTTGCCGTGGCCGAAGTGGTGGCTCGCGTCGGAGGGACGCGCGGCGACCCGCAGGGCGAACAGCGCCACGACAGCGGCGACCAGATTGACGCCGGACTCCATCGCGTCAGACAGGAAACCGACCGACCCGGTGATGACGGCGGCGCCGACCTTGAGGGCGATCGTCACGACGGCCGCCGCCACCGACAGCAGCATGAATCGGAACAGCAACCGATTCACCCCGGTGCCGTCCCGCTGAGCCTGGCTCGTCATGCTGCGCGCTCCCGTGGTAGTGCCTGATGAAGACTGTGCCGGTCGACGAGCCGCAGGACGAGCTTCCGGATCTCGCTGACCCAGAGCACCGTGCTCGCGATCGCCACGCAGAATACCCACAGCGTGCCGGTGAGTGGCGCGGTCGTGAACGCCTCGTCGAGTACGGGCAGGTGGACGACGCCGACCTGGAGCACCGTCGACAGCGCGATGTTCGCCCACAGCCATCCGTTCGCGCACGTTCGTCAGCGAATGCCGGCCCTCGATGAGGCCGCCGGGGAGAAACAGATCGATCGTCAGCGGCGTGGTCGCCGCCATGACGAGACCGAGGAGGACGCCGCCCCACATGCGGCGGTCGATGGCGCGGTCCTGGAGCGAGCGCGCGGGCGGGTCACCACGTCCTCGGTCTCGTTGTCGACGCCCATCGCCAGGGCCGGTGCGCTGTCGGTGCGCAGGTTGATCCACAGAATCTAGGTCGCCAGCAGGGGCAGCGCGACGGTGCCGTCGACGTGGGCCGGCCCGAGGACCCCGGCGAGGACTACCCCGAAGAAGACCGTCAGCACCTCGCCCATGTGTGACGACGGGAGGTAGTGCAGGAAGATTTCCAGGCTTCGACCGAGGTGACGATCGCGGCCAGCAGCAGGTAGATCAGCGGGTCGCGGAACTGGGCAACGAGCTTGCGCCACGACGACACCGGCTTCGCGGTTGCCATGTCGTCCAGTCTCCCACCGGGAGCGGCGCCAGCGGTCCGGTCGGTCGACCGAGGGATCGCCGGCGTCGTGATCAGGAGGTCAGGCCGGCTGGACGGTGTAGAAGACGGTCTGCACGCGGATCATGCCGTCCTTGAAGATGAACGTGTCGACGCCGTTCTCGACCTTGCGGCCGCCGCCGGTCGCCTTCCACCCGAGGTACAGCACGTCGTCGGCGAACGTGGTCGCCAGCTCCCACCTCGCCTGCGGGACGTCGCTCAGCAGCTGGATGAAGACCTGCCGCGCGCCGTCCTTGCCGCGGTACACCTGGTTCTGCACGATGAGGATCGCGTCGTCGGAGTAGTCGGAGATGATGCCCTCGAGGTCCTCGCCACCCAGCGTCTGGCCGTGGTGCGCGAAGACCTCGTCGGGTGTCCTGGGGGTCGTCATGATGTTCCCTTCACTCGATCCACGTTGACGGAGCGGCCGGGCTCTCGGCTGGCTCAAGTCTGCTCCGATCGCCTCCCTTGTCCATGCCACGTCGGGTCAGATCTCGGTACGGTCAGACCAGTGGACGACGACGATGTCATCCCGGTGTCCGGGAGGCGTCATGAAAGCGGTTCGGCTGCACCAGTACGAGGTCCGGCCCCTGGTCGAGGACATCGCTGAGCCCGTGATCACCCATCCCTTCGATGTCGTGGTGCGGGTCGGGGGCGCGGGTCTGTGCCGCACCGACCTGCACATCGTCGAGGGTCAGTGGGCGGCAAAGAGCAACGTGGCGCTCCCTTGCACGCTCGGTCACGAGAATGCCGGGTGGGTGCACGCGGTGGGCTCGGCCGTCGAGCACGTGCAGGTCGGCGACGCGGTGATCCTGCACCCGCTGGTCACCTGCGGCTTCTGCCGGGCGTGCCGGGCGGGCGACGACGTGCACTGCGAGGCGCAGGCCTTCCCGGGCATCGACACCGATGGCGGCATGGCCGAGCTGATCAAGACCTCGGCCCGTTCGGTGGTCAAGCTCGGCGCGGGCGTCGAGCCGGCTGCGGTCGCGGCGCTGGCCGATGCGGGCCTCACGGCCTACCACGCGGTCAAGAAGGCGGTCCCGCTGCTTCACCCGGGCAGCACGTGCGTCGTGATGGGCGCGGGCGGCCTCGGTCACATCGGCATCCAGGCGCTGCGGGCCATGAGCGCCACGCGGATCGTCGTGCTCGACCGCAACGAGGAGGCACTCGCCCTGACGCGCGCGTGGGGAGCGGACGTGACAGTCGTCGCCGACGGCTCGCACGTGGCCACGGTCCTCGAGCTGACCGACCGCAAGGGCGCTGAGGTCGTGCTGGACTTCGTCGGGGAGCGCGGCGCCGAGCGCGACAGCTGGGCGATGACGCGGCGGGCCGGCAGCGACTTCGTGATCGGGTACGGGGGGACCGTCGACATCCCGACCATCGACGTCATCTCCACCGAGCGCAACGTCGTCGGGAACCTCGTGGGCAGCTACAACGACCTGGTCGAGCTCATGGTGCTCGCCGCGGACGGCAAGGTGGAGATGCTCACGCAGACCTATCCGCTCGACGCGGTCAACGACGCGATGGACGACCTCGATGCCGGCCGCCTGCGTGGCCGCGGGATCCTGGTCCCCTAGGTCGTCGGCGGGTCGCGGGCTCGGGCCTCCCCTAGCATCGGTGCCATGAGCGCTGACGGACTGGCCCGAGCCCGGCACAAGATGCACGACGCCGGCGTGGCTCCCGCCGCGATCGAGGTGTTCGCCCGGTTCTACGGTCTGCTCGAGTCCGGCGAGACGGGCGTCGTCGCGGAGCGGGACATCACGCCCCTCACGCAGGTGCCCCACCTCGTTGACCTCCGCGTCGACGACGAGGCCGGCCGCCGGGCGCTGGCCGTCACGGCCGTCATCAAGCTCAACGGCGGGCTGGGCACGTCGATGGGCATGGACCGGGCCAAGTCGCTGCTGCGGGTCCGCGGCGAGCGGACCTTCCTCGATGTGATCGCCGAGCAGGTGCTCGCCGCGCGGTCGACCACTGGCGCGCGCCTGCCGCTCGTCCTGATGAACAGCTTCCGGACCCGGGACGACTCGCTGGCCGCGCTCACGGCGTACCCGGACCTGCGCGTCGACGGGCTGCCGCTGGACTTCCTGCAGAACCGCGAGCCCAAGCTTCGTAGCGACGACCTCACACCGGTTGAGTGGCCCGCCGACCCGGACCTCGAGTGGTGCCCGCCCGGCCACGGTGACCTGTACACCGCGCTGTACGCGTCGGGAACGCTGACCGCGCTCCTCGACGCAGGCTTCCGGTACGCGACCGTCTCGAACTCCGACAACCTCGGGGCTGCGCCTGACGCGCGGATCGCCGGCTGGTTCGCCGGCACGGGTGCCCCCTTCGCGGCGGAGGTCGCCCGCCGCACCCCGGCCGACCGCAAGGGTGGCCACCTCGTCGTACGTGCCTGGGACGGTCGCATCGTGCTGCGCGAGACCGCTCAGACGTTGCCCGCGGATGCGGAAGCCGCCGCAGACATCCACACGCACCCGTACTTCAACACCAACAACCTCTGGCTCGACCTGCGGGCGCTCGCCGCCGAGCTCGAGCGCAGCGGTGGCGTGCTCGACCTGCCGCTGATCCGC
>JAYTSH010000084.1:0-3121 GCA_043745755.1 Cellulomonas sp.
GTCATGACCGGCACGCCCGCGTTCTACGACGGCCGCCAGGGCATGCAACGGCTCCCGCCGTTGGCGCAGCGCCTCGCCGTGGACTTCGCCACCGACGCCGGCTTCGACAACCCGCGGGCACCCCAGGTCCGGCTCCCGGGTTTCTCGCTCGCCTCCCTCGAAGCGCTCGGGGTGCGCGTCAGGGACATCTACGCCAGCGGCGCCGACGCCCCCGACCGGGTCCTGGCCACGGTCGACGACGCTTACCTGCGTGACTTGGCCGGCGGGGTCGCCGGGCGGCTCGGCGACGAGGTGGGAGTGGCACCGCGGCTCTTCCTCAAGAAGCTCATTGCCGATGTGCTCGACCGCGTCGACCAGTTCCCCGACTTCGACCCGCGACGCGACTACGCGCTGACGGTCGGGGCTGCGGAGCTGACCGACGCCGAGCGGGAGGCCGCGCGCCTCGGCGACCGGCCGGCCGACCGGCCATCGACCGGGGTCGATGACGTCGATCTGGACGTGTCCTAGTTGTTGCTTGACGGCGGGTTATCTACCGGCACAGTGAATAACATGGATGCGGGCAATAAGAGGGCTCTGCGGGCTCTGCGCGCTGCTCTCGGTGGTGAAGGCACAGGGCGCCTGACGACGAGCGCCGGCCCGGATCTCCGCCATGCGACCTTGCGTGTCAGGTATGGCACCAGCGAGAGCATCCTCACGCCCGTGTGGGCGGGCGAGGGGTTCCCCCAGGACGTCCAGCTCGCCATCGATCGTCTCGCCAAGACCCCGCTCGACCACCGCGAGACGGTCGTCATCGTCGCGCGCAGCCTCTCCACAGGCGCACGAGCCTCGCTCGACGCCCACGGCATCAGCTGGGCCGATGAGAAGGGCCGCGCAGCGATCTCGGCGGAGCCCGGCCTCATCGTCCTGCGCGAGGCCTCCTCGGCAAGAGTGCGGCCACCGGTCGAAGGTATGCGCTGGTCAGATGGCGCCGGAGCGGTCGCCGAGTACATCCTGGGGCTGGTCGCCGACAGCGGGCGTCGGGCGGAGGCGCTCCCGCTGTCACTGCCGACAGTGGCGGCCGTCGCAGCGGACGTGGACCTCTCAGCGTCGTTCGTCTCGCGGACGCTGCAGGGCTTCGACGCCATGGCCTGGACCGGCAAGGAGGGGGCCCAGCGCGGACCTGGCGCGCGCAGGGTGCTTGCCGATGCGACGGGTCTGCTCAGCAGCTGGGCCGCATGGCACCGGGCGGGAGCTGCGGAGACCGTGCACGCGCATGCCAACTTTCGCGATGCCGACAGCTTTCTGCATGAGCGGATCGGTGCGGCGTGGGGGCTCGGGCGGTGGGCTCTGACCGGATGGCTCGCCCTGGAGCACCGCGCCCCCTTCATGACGAGCACGCCGGTCATCACCCTCTACGTCGATCGTGAGGTCTTCGGGGACCCGGCGGAGCTCGACTCCTGGATCGCGCGTGCTGGGTTGCGCAGGGTCGACAGCGGGGCTCGGGTCGACCTCGTCCAAGCCGATCCCTATCTGCTGCGTCGCATGACCCTTCAGACAGGCGTTCCGCAGGTCTCCGACATCAGGCTGTACGGCGACCTGCTACGCCTCGGTGCGCGCGGACCCGACGCTGCGGAGCACCTGCGCGAGACGCGGATCGGGTTCTAGTGCAGCGGACCAGGCGGGCCCGAGAGTACGCCGAGCGCTCGCTCGTCCGGCTCGCCGTGGCGTTCGGCGATCATGCCGATCAGATTGTCGTCATCGGCGGCCTCAATGCGGACCTTCTCACCGATGCCCCAGCGGCACCCCACCAGGGCACGGTCGACGTCGACCTCCGCATCCAGGTGGGATTCGGCTTCGAGCGCGATGAGACCGACCTCGGGTGGATCGAGCGGGGCTTACGCGATGCGGGGCTCGCTCCATCGCGGGGCGATGAGACCTGGCGGTGGATGCAGGTCGTCGATGGCGTCCCCGTCAAGGTCGAGCTCCTGTGCGACACCCCGGACAGCCGCGGCCAGCAGATCGTCCTGCCGGGCTGCCCGGTCGCCACGGCGATGAACCTCGCCGGGCCCGCCGCGGCTAGCGACGGAGTGCGACGCACCCTGACTGTTGATGCCCGCGATCGAGCCGGGAACCCGGCTGCAGGCGAGGTGGACACCGTCACCCTGCGGTTCGCAAGCCTCGGCGGCTACGTCCTGGCGAAGGCTGCCGCCGTCGTCGGCCGCGGTCTCGACAAGGACCTCTACGACCTGGCCTTCGTCCTCATCCACAACCGCGCAGGTGGGCCCGCCCAGGCCGCCGAGGCTGCCTTCGGCGCACTCCCCGATCCCGCCTTCACGAATCACGCCGGCAACCTGCGCGCGGCGCTCGACCTCTTCGTCGACCCTGGTGCGCGCGGTTCTCGGGTCTACGCGGCGCAGCGGGTGCTCGACGGCGAGACGACCACCGAGGACGTCCTACGGCAGGACGCCGTCGGCGCGGCCGTGGAGTGCCGAACTGTCTTTGACCGACTCGCCGCCGGTGGAGCCAAATCATGACCAGCAGCCCGGGCGGCCGCGACTCCGGGGGAGCAACGTGCCCGAGATGAGCCTGAATCCTGCTCTGGAATACCACCTCGTCAACTCGCTCGGCTGGACCGACCTCCGGCCGCTGCAACGCGCGGCCATCGGCCCGGTGCTCTCCGGTGACGACTGCCTCCTCATCGCGCCCACGGCGGCTGGCAAGACGGAGGCGGCCTTCTTCCCCGTGCTGTCCCGGATGGACGACGAGCAGTGGCGTGGGATGTCCGTCCTCTACGTCACCCCGTTGCGCGCGCTGCTCAACAACCTGCACCCCCGGCTCGAGGGGTACGCGTCGTGGGTAGGCCGGCGGGTGGGCCTGTGGCACGGCGACGTCGGCCACTGGCCGCGCCAGCGCATCCTCGCCGACCGGCCCGATGTTCTCCTGACGACCCCGGAGTCCCTCGAGTCGATGCTCGTCTCGCGCCGCGTCGACCACCGCTCGCTGTTCGCCGACGTGCGCGTCATCATCATCGACGAGGTTCACTCCTTCGCGGGGGATGACCGGGGATGGCACCTGCTCGCCGTGCTCGAGCGCATCCAGCGCCTGGCCGGTCGGCCCATCCAGCGCATCGGGCTCTCTGCGA
>JAYTSH010000085.1:0-9595 GCA_043745755.1 Cellulomonas sp.
GCGAGGGTCCGCGCCTCGAGCGGGTGTCGCATCCGGGAAGCCGCGACGATGACGCCGACCTCGATCGCGCTGGACACGCTCGCCGCGCGCGCTGCGTCGAGCACGATCTCGAGCGCTGGTGTGATGCCGCCGACGTACGGTGCGTAGGACGTCGGGTCGACCTGGATCTCGAGGCGCCCGGACCCTTCGGCGGCGTCATCGGCCGCGGCCTCGGCGACGATGCGGCGCAGGTCGTCCTCGCTGCGGACGCACGCGCGTGCCGCGTCGTAGAGCCGTTGGAACCGGAACCAGCCCCGCTCGTCGGCCGGAACACGCAGCGGGTCGCCGTCGAGCAGCGCGGGCGGGAGCCGCACCCCACGGGCCGCCGCGAGCGCCGCGAGGGTCGCCACGCGCATCGACCCCGTGAAGTGCAGGTGAAGGTGCGCCTTGGGGAGGAGAGCCACGTCACGCACGTCGTCAGTGTGCCAGGCGACGTGCGCGCGCCACGACGTCGCCAGGACGTGTTCCGTCGTCGGCGTTCAGCTGCCCGACGTCACCGACGCCACCGACGTCACCGACTGCGCCGTGGCGTCGACGAGGCGGTAGCCGACCCCGCGGACGGTGTCGAAGTGTTCCGCGCCCAGCTTCTTGCGCAGGTACCGCACGTAGACGTCGACGACGTTCGACCCCGGGTCGAAGTCGTACCCCCACACCTGCGAGAGCAGCTGCTCGCGGCTCAGGACATGTCCGGGGTGCCGCAGGAACGTCTCCGCGAGGGCGAACTCGCGAGCCGACAGGTCGACCTCACGGTTGCCGACGCGCATCCGCCGCGTCCTCAGGTCGAGCTGGAGGGCGCCGTGCGTGAGGGTCGTGACCTCGCCTGCGCTCGGCGGGGGCCGCAGCCGCAGCCTTACCCGGGCGAGGAGCTCTTCGAAGCGGAACGGCTTGGCCATGTAGTCGTCGGCACCGAGCTCGAGCCCGGCGACGGTGTCCGTGACGGAGCTGCGCGCGGTCAGGATGAGGACGGGGATCTGGTCGCCGGCCTCCCTGAGCCGGCGCAGCACGTCGAAGCCGTCCATGTCGGCCAGACCGAGATCGAGGATCAGCAGCGCGTAGTCACCGGTCCGGGCGAGCGTGAGGGCCTGGCCACCCGTGGGCACTGCCGTCACTGCATAGCCCTCGCCATGCAGTCCCTTGGCGATGAACGCAGCGATGCGCTCCTCGTCCTCGGCGATGAGGATCTGTGTCATCGGTGCTCCAACAGCTCGATTTCCGTGGATCGACCGCCGGGTGCGAGGTCGACGGCTGGCAGGTCGAGAACGAAGACGGCCCCGGTGTGCGTGGCGCCCGCCGGATGCTCGAGGCGGACCGTGCCGTGATGTGCCGCAGCGATCGCAGCGACGATGGGGAGCCCGAGCCCTGCACCGCCGTCGGCCCGGCGCCCTGTCCGGTCCGCGCGTCCGCGCTGGAACCGCTCGAAGATCGCGTGCTCGTCGTCCGGCGGGACCCCCGGTCCCTCGTCCCGGACCCACAGCAGCACCCGGTTGCCGTGGATCTCGCTGCCGATGCGGATCGTGCTGTCCTCGGCGGAGAACCGGACCGCGTTCGCGAGCAGCTCCAGCCAGGCCTGCGTGATCCGCTGCGAGTCGACGCAGACGATGTCGTCGGCCCGCGCCGCAACCTTCCAGCGGCGCCGGCCGAGCCCACGCGCCTTGTCGAGCACGTCGTCGGTGAGCCGTCCGATGTCGGTCGGCGCGAGACGGACGAAGTCCGGCCGTTCGGCCGTGGCCAGCATCACGAGGTCGTCGACGAGCCGGTGCATGCGGTCGAGCTCGTCGAGCGCGAGCGCCTGCGTGGCACGGACGTCCTCGGGGTCGTCGGGGTCGAGCAGCTCGAGATGACCGCGGACGATCGTCAACGGGGTACGCAGCTCGTGGCCGACGTCGTCGAGGAGGTCGCGCTGCGAGCCGAACGCGCTCTCGAGCCGGTCGAGCATGTCGTTGACGGTCCGGGCGAGGTCGGACAGGTCGTCGGTCCCGGTGACCTGGATCCGCTCGGACAGGTCCGACTCGGTGATGTGCCGGGCGGTGTCGCGCAGCAGTCGGACAGGCCGGAGCAGGCGCCCGACGACGAACCACGCGACGACCGCGATGACCAGCAGCGAGCCGATCGCGACGATCGAGTACGTCACGTAGGTCGAGGTCAGGTCCGCGATCTCGGCGCCCCGGTCGACTGCGACGACGAACAGGCCGGTGTGCGGGTCGCCGGTGACGCTCACCGGGATGGCAACGAGCCGGTACTGCGTGACATCGGTGCCGACGGTGCGCAGCTCGACCGCCGAGCCCGCCGGGATCGCGCCGAGGACGCGGACGAGCTTGTTGTCCGCCTCGAGCCGGAGCGGGACCGAGCTCGAGGCGAGCCAGTGCGGGGCGCCGTCGAGGAACGCGATCACGCCCTCGTTCTCGGTGAGCCCTCGGCGCTGCACGGCGTCGTACAGCAGGTCCTCGGCCGTCGTGAACTCTGCTTGGGTCTTCTCCGGCTGCGGACCAGACGTCGCGACGGTACGCAGGACGTCGACCGCGCGACGCAGCGAGTCGTCGATCCGGGCGTCGGTGCGCTGCGCCTGCAGCGCATAGGCCGTGGCACCCGCGATCAGCACGGCAAGCGCGGCCAGCAGCAGCACCGCCGACAGCACCCGGGCCCGGACCGTGAGATAGACCCGGGGTCCGGCCGGGGTCCCGTCCCTCTCGCGGTGGGGTGGACGGCTCATCGGCGCGACCAGCACGCGTCGGCGCGGCGTGCCCACCCCGACCAGCACGCGTCGGCGGCGGTGCCGCCGACGATGCTCGGGGTCTGGGACATGACTGACAGTATCGGCGGTTTGCGCCAGATGCGCATGAACGGTCGTAACGTCCTTGTCGCACGCGGGTGCGACCACCCGCGTGCGGCGCTCTCGGGCTACTCGGCCTCGGCCAGCAGCCCCTGGATCCGGGTCACGCCCTCGACGAGGTCGTGGTCGCCGAGCGCGTAGGACAGCCGCAGGAACCCGCTGGGACCGAAGGCCTCGCCGGGCACGACGGCGACCTCGACCTGCTCGAGGATCAGTGTCGCCAGCTCGGCCGACGTCGTCGGGGTCACGCCTCGGATCGTGCGACCGAGGACACCGGCGACCGACGGGTAGGCGTAGAACGCGCCGCGCGGCACGGGGATCCGGACACCGTGGATCTGGCCGAGCATCGCGACCATCGTCCGGCGGCGACGGTCGAATGCCGTCCGCATCGTCTCGACCGCTGACAGGTCGCCGCTCACCGCGGCGATGGCGGCACGCTGCGAGACGTTCGCGACGTTGGACGTCAGGTGGGACTGGAGGTTCGTCGCAGCCTTGATGACGTCCACGGGCCCGATCATCCAGCCGACGCGCCAGCCCGTCATCGCATACGTCTTGGCAACGCCGTTGAGCACGATCGTCGTGTCGGCCAGCTCCGGGACCGCGCGCACGATCGGTGTGAACACTGCGTCGTCGTACGTGAGGTGCTCGTAGATCTCGTCGGTGAGGACCCAGATGCCGTGCTCGTGCGCCCACCGACCGATGGCCGCGGTCTGCTCGGGCGAGTACACCGCGCCCGTCGGGTTCGACGGCGAGCAGAACAGGAGCGCCTTCGTGCGCTCGGTCCGGGCCGCCTCGAGCTGGTCGACTGTCACCAGATAGCCCTGGTCGTCGCCCGCGAACACCTCGACCGGAACGCCGCCCGCCAGCCGGATGGCCTCGGGGTACGTCGTCCAGTAGGGCGCGGGCAGCAGGACCTCGTCGCCCGGGTCGACGACGGTGGCAAACGCCTGGTACACGGCTTGCTTACCGCCGTTCGTGACGAGCACCTGGCCGGGGCTGACGTCGTAGCCCGAGTCGCGCAGCGTCTTGGCGGCGATCGCCTCGCGGAGCGCGGGCAGGCCGGCGGCTGGCGTGTAGCGGTGGTTCGCGGGGTCCTTCGCGGCAGCGACGGCGGCCTCGACGATGTAGTCGGGCGTCGGGAAGTCGGGCTCGCCGGCGCCGAAGCCGATGACTGGACGGCCGGCGGCCTTGAGCGCCTTGGCCTTCGCGTCGACGGAGAGCGTTGCCGACTCGGCGATGGCCGCGATGCGGGTCGAGACGCGGGGCTTGGTGGTGACGGCAGGCTGTGCAGGCGTGTTCTGGCTCACTCGGACATCTTGGCAGACCTACGGTGCACGGCGCCGATCGCGACCACCTTCCGGTGATCGGCGTGGACCGGCCGACGATCGACCGGCCGCAGTCGGGCGGGTTCGACCGTGGGCCGCCTCTCGCGTAGAGTGAACTCCCGGCGGTTGACGTCCGCCATGATGAGCCATGCCCGCGCATCGGTAGGACCCGGATCCCCGGAGCCCGCCGATCTCCGGGGAGCGCCTGTCGTGGTGGTGAAGGCCGTCGAAGGGCAGTGGCGCAATTGGTAGCGCACCGGTCTCCAAAACCGGCGGTTGCGAGTTCGAGTCTCGCCTGCCCTGCGCATGCACATCACGGTCCGACGACCATCCGCGTCGGATGCGTGCGAACCTCCGGCAGTCCTGCCGGGTGGGCGCACGGCACACGACGAGACGTAGGGGACAGCTGTGAGCGACACCGCACCAGCAGCGGCGTCCGACGCCGAGGGCTCCGCCCAGCGCGCCGAGCGTCCCAAGCCCGCGCGCCGCGGGTCCGAGCGCGCAGGGCTCTTCGCGCGGATCGTCCTGTTCGTCCGTCAGGTGATCGCCGAGCTGAAGAAGGTCGTGCGTCCGACCCGCTCGGAGCTCATCACCTACACCGGCGTCGTCCTGGTCTTCGTCGCGATCGTCATGGCATTCGTGACGGTCGTTGACTTCGGCATCGGCAAGCTGACGTTCATGATCTTCAGCCGCTGATCCTGAGCACCATCGGTCGGTCGGGAAGCCGGCCGCCCCCCCGCAGCACAGTCGTTTGAGGAAAGCAGGTTCGCAGTGTCGTATGAGTCGCAGGAGCCCGAGCAGGGCGCTGCCGAGACGGAGCTCGAGGACGCCCTGGCGTCGGCCCGGGCGGTCGAGGTGCCCGCCGCAGGTTCTTCCGACGCCGACGCCGACGCCCCCCAGGCCGAGGTCGAGGACGAGGCTGCGGTCGAGGAGACCACCGAGCCGACCGAGGAGTCGGCTGAGCCCGACGAGGACGAGCCAGACGAGGACGAGCCCGACGAGGACGAGCCAGACGAGGACCCGGTCGCGGCGTTCAAGGCCCAGCTGCGTTCGCAGCCCGGGGACTGGTACGTCATCCACTCCTACGCGGGTTACGAGAACCGCGTGAAGGCGAACCTGGAGAACCGCACCCAGAGCCTGAACATGGAGGACTACATCCACCAGGTGGAGGTCCCCATGGAGGAGGTCACGGAGATCAAGAACGCGCAGCGCAAGATCGTGCGCCGCGTCCGGATCCCCGGGTACGTCCTTGTGCGCATGGACCTCACTGACGAGTCGTGGGGCGCCGTGCGCCACACGCCGGGCGTCACGGGCTTCGTGGGCCACACCCACCAGCCCGTGCCGCTCACGCTCGACGAGGTCTTCTCGATGCTCGCCCCGTCGCTCGAGCCCAAGACGGCTCAGGCAGCCCGCGCGAGCGCGGAGATCAAGGTCGACTTCACGATCGGCGAGTCGGTGACCGTCACGGACGGCCCCTTCGACACGCTGCCCGCGACGATCTCCGAGATCAACCCTGAGAACCAGAAGCTCAAGGTGCTCGTCTCGATCTTCGGCCGGGAGACCCCGGTCGAGCTGTCGTTCAGCCAGGTCGCCAAGATCTGACGTACGACCAGGACCACCGATGGCGTCGCGCGGCGTCGTCGGCCGCAAGTCACACCGAAGTTCACGAATAAGGACCCGACATGCCTCCCAAGAAGAAGGTCACCGGCCTGATCAAGCTCCAGATCAAGGCTGGGCTTGCCACGCCGGCGCCGCCGATCGGACCCGCCCTGGGTCAGCACGGCGTCAACATCATGGAGTTCTGCAAGGCGTACAACGCGGCTACCGAGGCTCAGCGTGGCGACGTGATCCCCGTGGAGATCACGGTCTACGACGACCGCTCCTTCACGTTCATCATGAAGACCCCGCCAGCCGCGGAGCTCATCAAGAAGGCCGCCGGTGTCGCCAAGGGCTCACCGACGCCGCACACCGTCAAGGTGGCGAACCTGACGGCCGCCCAGGTGCGTGAGATCGCGGCGACCAAGCTCGTCGACCTCAACGCCAACGACCTCGCCGCCGCCGAGAAGATCATCGCCGGCACCGCGCGCTCGATGGGCATCACGACCGAGTCCTGACCGACCCCGGCCAGCCCGCAGCACCTCGCACCACCAGCAGCACCCGAGAAGTTCAGTGGCAGGGCCCTGTGCGGCCCGCTGACCACGACTGCCGACCAAGGAGAATCCAGCAGATGACGAAGCACAGCAAGGCGTACCGCGCCGCAGCCGAGAAGATCGAGGCCGGCCGGCTCTACGCGCCACTCGAGGCCGTCCGCCTCGCGCAGGCCACGTCGACCACCACGTACGACGGGACGGTCGAGGTCGCCCTCTGCCTCGGCGTCGACCCTCGCAAGTCGGACCAGATCGTCCGCGGCACAGTGAACCTGCCCCACGGCACCGGCAAGACCGCTCGGGTCCTGGTCTTCGCGACGGGTGAGCGCGCCGAGCAGGCGCGCGCTGCGGGCGCCGACATCGTCGGTGGCGACGAACTCATCGAGAGGGTCGCCGCGGGCTTCACGGACTTCGACTCCGCCGTCGCGACGCCCGACCTCATGGGCAAGGTCGGTCGCCTGGGCAAGGTTCTGGGTCCGCGCGGACTCATGCCGAACCCGAAGACGGGCACCGTGACGCTCGACGTGGCGAAGGCCGTGACGGACATCAAGGGCGGGAAGATCGAGTTCCGCGTCGACAAGCACGCGAACCTGCACTTCATCATCGGCAAGGTCTCCTTCAGCGACATCCAGCTGACGGAGAACTACGCCGCCGCGCTCGACGAGGTGCTGCGCGCCAAGCCGGCGTCCTCGAAGGGCCGCTTCATCACGAAGGCCACGTTCTCCACGACGAACGGTCCCGGGATCCTCGTCGACCAGAGCAAGGTCAAGGACCTCACGTCCGAGGACGACGCCGCCTGACGTCCGCCGCGCGTACGAAGGCCCGGTCCGCACGTCGGACCGGGCCTTCTTGCGTGCGGGCACGCGTCGCCGTGATGTGCTCGCCCGGTCCCCCCTGCTGATCGGGCGAGTGCACGGCGAGATCAGGAGAGGTGGGTAGCACCGGTGACGAGGTCGAGCGGACGCGCCCACAGGGCGGCCAGCCATTCGTGGTCCCCAAGATTCGCCGACGCGCCCTCCGCGGTCAGCGCGGCGCTCCACTCGACCGCAGTGGCGATCGTGCGCGCGACCGCGAGTGCCCGGGTGGGCTCCGCCTCCCCGCCGAGCGCGCGGTAGGACGCGAGGAAGTCCGCGACCGGGTCGATCTGCCAGTCGGGGTCGAGCGCCGGGCCGAGCACGACGGCGATCCAGTCCAGTGCCGAGGCGACGTCCCACCGGGCATCGCCGCGGCCCGTGGCCGCCACAGGCCGCAGCTGCGCCGGTCCGAGACGGCGGCGCGCGCCACGCGTGATGACGACGTCGTCGCCCGCCGCGCCATGGACGCGCTGCGACGCGGACCAGCCGGCGCGGGCCTCGCTGACCGCTCGCCGCGTGGACGGGTGCGCACGGACGGCCCAGGCGCGCCCCGCCACGGCGGGCAGCTCGGTCACCCACGCCGGCACGGGCTCCTCGCGGAGCACCCACGGCAGCGGCACCGAACGCGTGCCGGCGTCCACCGTGCGCCGGTGGACGCGGACGAGTGCCGCGGCCCAGGCGCCCAGCAGGTCCGCGAGCTCGACCCTGAGCGACGGAACCGGACCCTGCTCGGTCAACGCATCGAGAAGGTCGTCGAGCTCGGCGGTGAGCGCGCGGCCGACGACCGCTGCCGTCGGTAGGGCGGCGGGGTGGGCGACAGCGGTGCAGGCGGGCCCGACCCCGGGGAGCATCGGAACGATCTCCCGACGCGGCTCGCCGCGTTCGCCCCCAGGACGCAGCGCGACGACCCGGTCGGGTCCAGCGTCCTCGCGCCCACCGTCACCCAGAGGCACCGACATGGCGATCAGTAGCTCCCTGACCCGCGGCCCAGCGCGGTGACGTAGCCCGCCCAGAACGCCCGCTCCAGCTGGGCGCGCATGACCGCCCTGTCGTTGTTCGTCCCACCGTTCGGCGCAGCGAGCCGCTCGGTGACGGGTTCGGTGAAGGGTTCGGTAAAGGGTTCGGTGAACGGTTCGGTGAACGGTTCGGTGAACGGCTCCGTGAAGGGTTCGGTGAACGGCTCCGTGAAGGGTTCGGTGAACGGTTCCGTGAACGGCTGCGCCGACGCACCGCCCGCCGCGGCACCTGCCCGCCCAGCAGAGCCCGCCCGCGCCGCGGCCGACGACCCGCCGGCCGTCGAGCTTCGCGCTGTTCCGGCCCAGGCCGACGCGCGCGGGTCGGCCTGGGCCATCCACCGGCCCGAGCCAGAGGTCGCTGCCCAGGCGTCCAGCGCCGCGTCCCACCGCGCCGCCCGGGCAACCTGCGCGGCGCGTGCTGCGCGTGCTGCCCGGCGGGCGACCGACCTGGGCGTCGCGAGCTTGACGCCGAGCTCGTCGAGCACGGCATCGATCGGGTTGGCCAGGGCGAAGCTGCCGTCCTCCTCGCCGGCAAACAGGAGGCCGACGACACGGCCGCGGTCGTCGACGACGACCGATCCCGAGTCGCCGCCTGCGGAGAACTCTGCCTCCGTCGGGTCGCGATCGATGCGCACCTGGTCGCGCAGGGTGCGGACGCCGGTCTCGCCGCCGAAGTCGATCTGAACGGTGAAGTCGACCGAGCTGACGGCCCCGTGCCGCAGCCCGGTCGTGCGACCCCGCTTGCGCACCGTCTGCCCGATCCGGGCGACGGCCCTGCCCTTGACCGGCCCGATGCCGATGACGCCGGGGTACCACTGCGTCCCGGGCGCGAGCAGGACGGCCGCGCCGTCGACCCGGTCGGAGACGACTGCACGCTGCACGCTGCCGATCGTCGAACCAGCCATCGCGCCGTCGTCGATGCGTGACGGCTGGAGCTGCAGGTCGCCCGCACGCCACCCGGTGTCGACCGCGGCGACATGGAAGTTGGTGAGCGCGAGCGTCCGGCCCGTGCGACGGTCGGTGACGAACGCGCCGAGCGTCCCGGCGACGAGGTAGTCGCCGGGGGCACCGTCCACCACCGAGGCCCCGCGCGGAACCGGACGGAACGGACCCATGCTCGCCCCGCCGGCGAGCGGGCGGTACCGCTTGGTGTCGGTGGTGTCGGCGCCGGGCGTCGGCGGTGCGGCCGACCCGGCGAACGGCACGAGGTGCGCCTGGAGGCGGATGCGGTGCTCGACGACATCGGTGGGGATGCCGTCGATCTCCGCGGGGATGAGCTGGTCTGCCGGCAGCTGGCTGACGTCGACCTTGTGGTTGACGTGCACGACGATCGACTCGGACCCGGTCGGCTCGCCGCGCGACACCTTCTCGCCGATGTCGACGC
>JAYTSH010000086.1:0-11285 GCA_043745755.1 Cellulomonas sp.
GAGACCGGCACGATGTCGGCCCAGTCGCCGAGCTGCGAGATCGCGAGCAGGTGCTCCGCGAGGCGCGCCTTGCCGACGAGGTCGGCCTTGGTCGCGATCGCAACGACGGGCGTGCCCCGGCCGTCGCGCGCTGCGTCGGCGAGCTGCTCGGCGATGAACCGGTCGCCTGGGCCCACCTTCTGGTCCGACGGCAGGCAGAAGCCGACGACGTCGACCTCGGTGAGCGTGCCCTTGACGAGGTCGTTGAGGCGCTCGCCGAGCAGCGTGCGCGGACGGTGCAGCCCGGGGGTGTCCACGAGGACGAGCTGCGCGTCCGGGCGGTGCACGATGCCGCGGATCGTGTGCCGCGTGGTCTGCGGGCGGGCCGACATGATCGCGACCTTCTGCCCGACGAGTGCGTTCGTCAACGTCGACTTGCCGGCGTTGGGCCGACCGATGAGGCAGGCGAAACCTGAGTAGAAAGTCATCCGTGTGCTCCGTGGTTCGGGTCGGCGGGAGTGGTGGCCCCCTGGTCGTCCCCCGGCTCGTCGTCGGGCGTGGTCCGCCGCACGACGAGCGTCGAGATCTGCTTGCGGCGTCCGTCGGCGCGTTCCGCGACGAGGTGGAGGCCATGGATGTCGCCGGTGGAGCCGACGAGAGGGACCTTGCCGAGGGCCTTGGCGAGCAGACCACCTGCGCTGTCCACGTCGTCGTCGTCCACGTCGAGGTCGAAGAGCTCACCGAGCTCGTCCTTCGCGAGCCGTGCCGGGACACGGTACGACCCGTCGCCGAGGTCCTCGACGCCAGGGGCCGACGGGTCGTGCTCGTCGGTGAGCTCGCCCACGATCTCCTCGAGCGCGTCCTCGATCGTGACGAGGCCCGCGATGCCCCCGTACTCGTCCACGACCATCGCCATGTGCGACGAGCCGGCCTGCAGCTCGCGCAGGAGCTCGTCGACGGGCTTCGACTCAGGCACGTACACGGCGGGCCGCGCGATCGACGCCGCCGGGGAGTCCTGGGCGGCCGGGTCGTCGGCGAGCCGGCGCACGAGGTCCTTGAGGTAGAGCACACCGCGCAGGTCGTCGACCGACTCGCCGACGACGGGGAGCCGCGAGAAGCCCGAACGCAGGAGCAGCGCGAGAGCCTTGCGCAGCGGCGTCTCCGCCCCGGTCACGATCATGTCGGTGCGCGGCACCATGACCTCGCGCGTCAGCGTCTGACCGAGCTCGAGAACGGAGCGGAACATGTCGCGCTCCTCGGCCTCGATCACGTCCGACTCGCTCGCTCGCTCGACCATGTCGCGCAGCTCGTCCTCCCCGAAGTCGGGGCGCGCGCCCGACGTGGGCACGGCGCGAGCGAACCCTCCGACCGCACGGGAGACCCCGAGCAGCAGGCGCGAGAGGACCGCAAGCACCGCCAGGGGGTGCTGGCGCCCGACCGTCCGCGGGCTGACCCGCACGAGAAGGTAGGCGACGGCAGCGCACACGGAGCTGGCCACGAGCAGCACCCAGCCCCATGCGAGCCCGGTCGACGCGACGACGAGCGTGATGCAGACCGTCGCCGTCATCTCGCCGAGCAGCCGGACGAACGCCGCCGACGACGAGACCCGCCGCCGCTGCTCGACGAGTCGCCGCACCCGCTCGGCGGCGGGGTGTCGCTCGGCCAGCAGCTCGGTCACCGCGGCAAGGGTGACTCGGCCGACCGCGACCTCGCCCGCGCTGAGCGCCGCGGCGAGGGCGATGCCGAGCATCGCGACCACGACGAGCAGCCCCAGCGGGACGTGGGTCATCGGCTCGCGAGGAACGTCAGGAGCAGCTGGCGCTGGAGCGCGAACATCTCCCGCTCCTCCTCGGGCTCCGCGTGGTCGTACCCGAGCAGGTGCAGGATCCCGTGCGTGGTGAGCAGCAGCAGCTCCTCGGCGGTCGAGTGGCCCGCGACCCTGGCCTGCTGCGCCGCGACGTCCGGGCAGAGCACGACGTCGCCGAGCAGGCCTGCCGGCGTCTGCTCACCCTCACGGCCGGGCCGCAGCTCGTCCATGGGGAACGAGAGCACGTCCGTGGGACCCGGCTCGTCCATCCACTGCACGTGCAGCTGCGACATGACGTCCACACCGACGAGCAGGATCGACAGGTCCGTCTGGGGGTGCACGTGCATCGCGTCGAGCACGTAGCGCGCGAGCGCAGCGAACTCCACCTCGTCGACCTCGACACCGGACTCGTTGTTGACCTCGATGCTCATGTCCTGTCCCAGCGTGCGTAGGCGTCGATGATGTCGCCGACCAGGCGGTGGCGCACCACGTCCGACGAGGTCAACCGGCAGAAGGCGATGTCGTCGATGTCGGCGAGGATCTGCTCGACGACGCGCAGCCCCGACGTGGTGGCTGTGGGGAGGTCGACCTGCGTGACGTCGCCCGTGACCACGATCTTCGACCCGAACCCCAGGCGCGTGAGGAACATCTTCATCTGCTCGGTCGAGGTGTTCTGCGCCTCGTCGAGGATGATGAACGAGTCGTTGAGCGTGCGCCCGCGCATGTACGCGAGCGGCGCGACCTCGATGGTCCCCGCCTCCATGAGCCGCGGGATCGTGTCGGGGTCGACCATGTCGTGCAGGGCGTCGTACAGCGGGCGCAGGTACGGGTCGATCTTGTCGTTGAGCGAGCCGGGCAGGAACCCGAGCCGCTCGCCTGCCTCGACGGCGGGTCGGGTCAGGACGATGCGGCTGACCAGGCGCGCCTGCAGCGCTTGGACCGCCTTCGCCATCGCCAGGTACGTCTTGCCGGTACCCGCGGGGCCGATGCCGAACGTCACCGTGTTGCGGTCGATCGCGTCGACGTAGTCCTTCTGCCCCTCGGTCTTGGGCCGGATCGTGCGTCCGCGCGAGGTCAGGATGTTCTGGGTCAGGACGTCCACGGGGCGCGGCGAAGCACTGGTCGCGAGCATCGTCACCGACCGCGCGACGACGTCCGGGGTCAGCGGTGTCCCGGTAGCGGCAACCTCGATGAGCTCGTCGACGAGCTCGGCGACGAGCGCGACGTCCCCGGCCGGGCCCGCGAGCGAGATCTCGTTGCCGCGCGCGTGGATGTCGACGGCCCGGAAGCCGGCCTCGATGGCCAGCAGTACCTCGTCGCCGCGCCCCAGCAGCTCGACCATCGAGATGTCAGCGCCGACCGTGATGCGGTGCTCGACGCGTGCCGTGAGACCGGTGCCGGGACGACGTGCGGGTGTGCTTTCGGGCATGTGCTCGGCTTGCGCCTCCGCGCTCCTTCGGTCCGCCCTGCCGTGGACCGGCAGGCGCTGCGCCTGAGTCTACCGAGCACGCACCGTCCCCGGCCCGGCGCGGCCCGACGACCGGCCGCACGCGGTAGGTTCCGAGCAGACGCCTCGGCGCACTGATCCGGGTGCGCCGCCGAGCGAGGCAGCCGACCTGAGGACGAGACCATGCGAGCAGGACGAACACGACCCCTTCAGCTCCTGGCCGCCGGAGCGTGCGCGGCGCTGGCAGCCGCGACGCTGGCCGGCTGCGCGTCGGGGACCGTCCAGACCGGCGCGTCGACGACGGTCGGGACGACGACTGCCGCCGCGACTCCTTCCGCGACTGTGCCGGCAAGGACGCAGACTCCCGAGCCCACAGCGAGCACCCCCACGGATGTCGTCCCGACCGACCAGCCGACCAACGGGCCCAACATCCTCACGTCGCCGGCACCCGGGGCGACCGTCAACGGTCCCGACGTGACGGTGACCGGTACCGGTACGGCCTTCGAGGCGACGCTGAGCTGGGCGGCCGTGCCTGTCGGGGGCGGCGACGCGGTGGCGCAGGGCTTCACGACGGCGGGCGCGAACGGCGAGGTCGGCCCGTTCACCTTCACGGTGACCCTGCCGACGGGCCCGGTCACGCTCTCGGTCTGGGAGCCCGACATGTCCGACGGCGCGACCGGAACCAAGCGCCACAACCTCGTGTCGGCGACCTTCACCGTCCGCTGACGGCGGGGGTGGACTCAGCCCCAGCGCCCGAGTCGCTGGGCGAGCAGCGCCAGCGCGATCGGGCCGGCCGTCGAGGTCCGCAGCACGTGCGGTCCGAGGCGCACCGCGATGGCGCCGGCCCCCACGAGAGCCTCGAGCTCACGCGCCGAGATGCCGCCCTCGGGGCCGACGACGACGAGGACCTCGCGCCGCTGCCCGACTCCCCGCGTGCCGTCCGCGGTGGCCGACGACCCGTCGTCGGCAACCGTCGTCGCACCGAGCCGCGCCAGATCGACCCGCGCGAGCGGCTCGCTCGCCTCCTCGTGCAGGACGAGCGCGACGCCCCCTGCGCCGACGGTCCGCTGCACCCGCTCGACGAGCCCGCGCCCGTCGACCGCGAGCTCGACCTCGGGGATCCAGGCCCGGCGCGACTGCTTGGCCGCGGCACGCACGGTCGCGAGCCACCGCAAGCGGCTCTTGGCGGATCGGTCCCCGCGCCACACGACCACCGAACGCTCGGCCTGCCACGGCACGACGGCGTCCGCCCCGACCTCGGTCGCGGCCTCGATCGCCAGCTCGTCACGGTCGCCCTTCGCGAGCGCCTGCACGAGCACGAGCGCCACCTCCGGCGCCCGCTCGTCGGTGCGGGCCACGACCTGAAGCGTGACGCCCTCGCCACCGACGGCGCCGACGAGGCACTCGAGCCGGACGCCTGCGCCGTCAACGATGTCCACACGCTCACCCGCGCAGCGCCGCTGCACGACCCCGGCGTGCCGCCCCTCGGCACCGTCGAGCAGGTAGGTGCCGCCGGGCCGGGTGGCAGCGAGCGCGCCCGACTCTACGAGGAAGACCGGAGCACTCACCGCTCAGCGACCCGAGAGCTTGTCGCGGAGCTTCGCGAAGACCCCGGGGTTGGCGGCCGAGAATCGCGCCTCAGGCCGCTCCTCGCCGCGCAGCGTCGCGAGCTGCTGCAGGAGTGTGGCCTGCTCCTCGTCCAGCCCGGTGGGGACATGGACGTCGACATGGATGTGCAGGTCGCCGCGCCCGCCGACGTGCAGGTGCCCGACGCCGAGCCCACGCACCGTGATCACCTGTGCCGGCTGGGTGCCCGGGCGCAGGTCGATCTCCTGCGGACCGTCGAGCGTGTCGAGCGTCAGGACCGTGCCGAGCGCGGCAGCCGTCATCGGGACGGGCAGCGTGCAGTGCAGGTCGTCGCCCTGCCGGACGAAAGTCTCGTGCTTGCGCTCCCGGACCTCGAGGTAGACGTCGCCCGCGGGGCCGCCGGCCGGACCGACCTCACCCTGGCCGGTGAGCTTGATGCGCGTCCCGGTGTCCACCCCGGCGGGCACGTCCACCGTCAGGGTGCGCCGAGACCGCACCCGGCCCTCGCCTGAGCACTCGGTGCACGGCTCGGGGATGACCGTCCCGAAACCCTGGCACGCGGCGCACGGCTGCGACGTCATGACCTGCCCGAGGAACGAGCGTGCGATGCGCTGCACGCTGCCCCGACCGCCGCAGACCTCGCACGCGCGCGGTGACGTCCCGGGGCGGCAGCACGCGCCCGAGCACGTCGCGCACACCACGGCCGTGTCGACCAGCACCTCGCGGTGGGACCCGAACGCGGTCTCCGCCAGATCGAGATCGAGGCGCACCAGCGCGTCCTGCCCGCGGCGCGCGCGCGGGATCGGCCCGCGCTGGGCGCTCGCGCCGGATCCCGCCCCGAAGAAGGTCTCGAAGATGTCCTGGAACCCGAAGCCTCCCCCCATGCCGCCGCCGGCGGGGTCACCACCCAGGTCGTACGCGCGACGCTTCTCCGGGTTGGACAGCACGTCGTACGCACGCGAGACGTCCTTGAAGATCTCGTCCGAGCCGCCGTCCTCGCCGGTGACGTCCGGGTGGTGCTGACGTGCCAGTCGGCGGTAGGCCTTCTTGATCTGCTCGGGGCTCGCGTCGCGAGTGACCCCGAGGATCTCGTAGTAGTCGGTCACAGATCACTTCCTGGTCGGACGGTGAGTCGAAGGGCCGGATTCGGCCGGGTCATCCGGCGAGGATCCGTGTGAGGTACCGTGCGACTGCGCGGACGGAGGCCATCGTGCCGGGGTAGTCCATGCGGAGCGGACCGATCGAGCCGATCCGGGCGAGGGCGTCACCGTCGCCCCCGTAACCGGTCGTCACGAAGCTCGTCTCGAGCAGCCCCTCGTGCTGGGTCTCGCGGCCGATCCGGGCTGACACGGTCGCGGCGTCCTCGGCCATCTCGGTCAGCAGTCGCAGCAGGACCACCTGTTCCTCGAGCGCCTCGAGCACTGGGCCGAGCGTGTGGGTGAAGTCGGATCCGCTCGCGCGGGCGAGGTTCGCGGTCCCCCCCAGGACGACGCGCTCCTCGCTCTCCTGCGCCAGGGTCTCCTCGACGACGGAGACGACCGAACGGACGAGTGGCGCGTGGTCGGGCGCGAACAGGTCGATCAGTGCCGCGAGCACGGTGTCCAGCTCCGCGAGCCGTCGGCCGACGGCTGCGACGTTGAGGCGGGCGCGCAGCACAGCGACGACGTCGAGGTCGGGATCGGTCGCCAGCTCGACCGTGCGCTGCTCGACGCGACCGTTGTCCGTGATGATGACGACAAGCAGCCGCCGGTCGCCGAGCGGGACGAGCTCGACGTGCCGCAGCACCGAACGCCGCAGCGACGGGTACTGCACGACGGCGACCTGCTGGGTCAGCTGGGCGAGCAGGCGGACGGCCCGGTCCACGACGTCGTCCAGGTCGACGGCGCGCGCCAGGAAGTCCTCGATGGCGCGCGACTCCGCGCCGGACAGCGGCTTGACCGACGAGAGGCGGTCGACGAACAGGCGGTACCCCTTGTCCGTCGGGACGCGCCCCGCCGACGTGTGCGGCTGAACGATGAAGCCGCCCTCCTCGAGGGCCGCCATGTCGTTGCGGATCGTCGCCGACGAGACCCCGAGCCCGTGGCGCTCGACCAGCGCGCGAGAGCCGACGGGCTCGCGGGTGGCCACGTAGTCCTCGACGATCGCTCTGAGCACGTCGAGCTTGCGATCCTCGCTCATCGCACCTCCTGCGCTTCGTCCTGGACCACACCGGCGGCCCCGTGGTTCGCCCCGCTCGCCGCAGTGATGGCTGGGGGTAGCACTCAGCCATCCGGAGTGCCAATTCTACCCGGTCGCGCCGCTGCCCGACGCTGCGCGCGCCCGTCGAGCACCGGCCGCCCGCACCAGCCGCCCCGCACAACCCGCCCGCGCCGGTTCCCCGTGCGGCGGCTGCGGGCCGGTTAGGGTGCCCCGATGAGCCACGACCGCTACGGCAACGACGTCCTCGCGACCCCCGGCCGCGGCGGCGACGACCAGCCCGGGCCCGCGCACCACCGGCCGATCAAGCGGTCCCGACCGCAGCCTGCTGAGACCGGCCTCGTCGTCGAGGAGGTCATGACCGGCTGGGTCGGCGCCGTCCGGCGCGTCGAGAAGTCGGGTGGTCAGCACGTCGTCGTGCTCGAGGACCGCAAGGGCAAGACGCGCACGTTCACGCTCGGGCCCGGGTTCTGGGTCGACGGTGAGCCCGTCGAGCTCCACGCACCCGCGGGGCCGCCCGCACCGGTGCGCCCGACGCGCACCGCGTCCGGCTCGGTCGCGGTGCACGGCGCACAGGCCCGGGTGGCGCGCGGCAGCCGCATCTGGGTCGAGGGCAAGCACGACGCCGAGCTCGTCGAGAAGGTGTGGGGCGACGACCTGCGGCTCGAGGGTGTCGTCGTCGAGCTTCTCGACGGCGTCGACAACCTCGCCGACGCACTCCGGGAGTTCGCCCCGACGCGGGAGCGGCGCGTCGGGGTGCTCGTCGACCACCTCGTGCCCGGCTCGAAGGAGACGCGGATCGCTGCCGACGCCACCCGGGGCACCCCCGCCGGGAGCGTCCTCGTCCTCGGCCATCCCTACATCGACGTCTGGCAGGCCGTGCGACCCGAGCGCATCGGTCTGGCGGCGTGGCCGACGATCGCGCGCGGCACCGAGTGGAAGCTCGGCATCCTGCGCGAGCTCGGCTGGCCAGCGCTCGAGCAGGCCGACGTCGCGCGCGCATGGCAGCGGATCCTCGCGTCGGTGCGCTCGTACGCTGATCTGGAACCGTCGCTGCTCGGGCGGGTCGAGGAGCTCATCGACTTCGTCACGACGTCCTGACGGCAGCCTCCTCAACTGCGGCAGACGGCGCGGGTCGACGCGTCGGACGCATTGGACGCGCCGGACGACTAGTGTGCGGCGCAACGGCCACGCACGCCGCGCCGTTCCCGGACGCGAGAGGCATCGACATGAGCCAGACCCCACCGCCGCCGTGGGCAGGTCAGCCGCCCGCCGGCGCCCCGCTCGATGACGCTCAGACCCGGCAGTGGGCCGGCATGGCGCACCTCGGCGGCATCTTGTACATCGTGCCTGGTCTGGTGATCTGGTTGGTGTTCCGCGCGCGCAGCGGATTCGTCGACCAGGAGGGCAAGAAGGCGGTCAACTTCCAGATCCTCGTGCTGATCGGTCTGGTCGTCATCGGGTTCGTCGCGTTTTTGCTGCCGTCGTTCGTGACGAACCTCCTGGGGCTCGCACTCTGGGTCATCTCTGTCGTCTTCTCCATCCAGGGCTACCTGGCCGTCCAGCGCGGCCAGGCCTACCGCTACCCGTTCACCTTGGAGCTGATCAAATGACCGCCGAGACCCCCGGCACCCCCGACGAGCCCACGGGCGCCGTCCCGCCGCTGGCTGCGCCGCAGTACCAGGCGCCGCACGGCGAGGTACCGCCGCCACCGCCCGCACCCGGGTACGGCGCGCCGCAGGGCGGATACGGCAACCCGCAGGGCGGATACGGCGCACCGCAGGGCGGATACCCGCCCCCGGCCTACGCCGTCCAACCGCCGCTCACCGACTCCGACCAGCGCATGTGGTCCGTCTTCGCCCACATCGGCGGGGTGTTCGTCTCGTTCATCGTCCCGCTCGTCATCGTGCTCGTCTTCAAGGGCCGCGGCGCGTTCGTCGAGGACCAGGCGAAGGAGGCGCTCAACTTCCAGATCACGCTGGCGATCGCCTACTTCGTCGGGATGATCTTGACAGTTGTCCTCATCGGGGTCTTCATCCTGCTCGCGGCGGCGATCTGCTCGGTCGTGTTCGCCATCATGGCGGCGATCGCCGCCAACCGCGGCGAGCTGTACCGGTACCCGCTCACGCTCCGGCTCGTCAAATGAGCTGACTTCGCTACGCGACCGCGGCCCCGCCCACCCTCAGGTGAGCGGGGCCTCGCACTGTCCGGACACGTGGCTCAGTCGGTCAGGTCGCGGACCACGGCGTCGGCGAGCAGCCGCCCACGCCGGGTCAGCAGCACGCGTCTGTCGCCGTCGGCCCCGAGCGCGGCCCGGCCGTCGAGGAGGCCGTCCGCGACGAGCCCCGCCACCCGCGTCCGGGCCGACGGCGTCAGCGCGTCGAGCGAGAGCCCGTCCGCGAGCCGCACCCCGAGCATGACGCGCTCGAGCTGGGCCGACTCCTCCCCCACGACCTCGCGCCCGGCCGCGGGGCTCAGCCCGTCGGTGAGCCGAGTCGCATACGCACGGGGATGCTTGACGTTCCACCAGCGCACCCCGCCCACGTGGCTGTGCGCGCCGGGACCGACGCCCCACCAGTCGTCGCCCCGCCAGTACGCGAGGTTGTGCCGGCACCTGTCCGCGTCCGTCCGAGCCCAGTTGCTGACCTCGTACCAGTGCAGACCGGCCGCGGCGAACAGGTCGTCGGCCAGCTCATACTTCGCGGCCTGGTCGTCCCCGCTCGGCAGCGCGAGCTCACCGCGGCGCACCTGGGCCGCCAACCGGGTCCCCTGCTCGACGACGAGGGCGTACGCGGACACGTGGTCGACGCCGGTCGCGAGCACAGCCTCGACGCTCGTGCGCCAGTCGTCCGCCGACTCCCCCGGCGTGCCGTAGATGAGGTCGAGCGAGACCTGCAGCCCCGCGTCCCGCGCCCAGCGCACGACGTCGGGGACTCGAGCAGGGTCGTGCGTCCGCTCGAGCGTCGCGAGGACGTGCGGGACCGCGGACTGCATCCCGAACGACACGCGCGTGAAGCCCGCCGCGGCCAGGGCCGCGAGCGACGACGGCGTCACCGAGTCGGGGTTCGCCTCCGTGGTGACCTCGGCGTCGTCGGCCAGCCCCCAGGCCGAGCGCACACCGTCGAGCATGCGCGCGAGGTCGCCCACGGGCAGGACCGTGGGCGTGCCGCCGCCGACGAACACGGTTCGGACCGGTCGCGCGGGAAGACCCGAGCCGGCCAGCACGCGTGCGGCGAGGTCGATCTCCCGCAGGGCCGTGCCTGCGTAGGCGTGCTGGCTCGCGCCGCCACCGAGCTCGGTCGCGGTGTAGGTGTTGAAGTCGCAGTACCCGCAGCGCACGGTGCAGAACGGCACGTGCAGGTAGACCCCGAACGCGCGCGAGCCCGCGCGCGGGACGACCGACGGGGGCAGGGCGCCGTCGTCGGGCGCCGGATCGCCGTCCGGGAGGGCCGGGCTCATCGGGGCGTGCTACTTCTTCTTGGCATCCTTGGCGTCCTTGCCGCTCGCGTCGGAGGACAGCGCAGCGATGAAGGCCTCCTGCGGAACCTCGACCCGACCGATCGTCTTCATACGCTTCTTGCCCTCCTTCTGCTTCTCGAGCAGCTTGCGCTTGCGGGTGATGTCGCCGCCGTAGCACTTGGCCAGGACGTCCTTGCGCAACGCCCGGATCGTCTCGCGCGCGATGATCCGCGCCCCGATGGCCGCCTGGATGGGTACCTCGAACTGCTGGCGCGGGATGAGCTCGCGCAGCTTGCCCACCATCATCAGGCCGTACGCGTACGCCTTGTCTTTGTGCACGATCGAGCTGAACGCGTCGACCTGCTCACCCTGCAGCAAGATGTCGACCTTGACCAGGTCGCCCGCCTGTTCACCGGCCGCCTCGTAGTCCAGGCTCGCGTACCCGCGCGTCTTGGACTTGAGCTGGTCGAAGAAGTCGAAGACGATCTCGGCGAGCGGCAACGTGTAGCGCAGCTCGACGCGGTCCGCCGACAGGTAGTCCATGCCGCCCAGCTCGCCGCGGCGGGTCTGGCACAGCTCCATGACGGCGCCGATGAACTCGCTCGGCGTGAGGATCGTGGCCTTGACGATGGGCTCGCGGACCTCGACGATCTTGCCGCCCGGGAACTCGCTCGGGTTCGTGACCCGCACGACCTTCTTGTCCTCGAGCGTGACGTCGTACACGACGTTGGGAGCCGTCGAGATGAGGTCGAGGTCGAACTCACGCTCGAGCCGCTCGCGCACGATCTCGAGGTGCAGCAGCCCGAGGAA
>JAYTSH010000087.1:0-4451 GCA_043745755.1 Cellulomonas sp.
CGCTCTGGGAGGCCGTGCAGGTCGAAACCCTCCGGGAGCACCTCGTCGAGGAAGTTGCGCAGCGAGGCGGCGACGAAGAAGTATTGCTGCTGGAGCCGCAGCTCCTTGCCCTGCGGCGTCGAGTCCTCGGGGTAGAGGACCTTCGAGATGGTCTCCGCGGTGGTCTGTTCGAGGACCGCGCGGGCGTAGTCGCCCGAGTTGAAGATCTGCAGATCGAACGCGCGGGTCGCCCGCGCGCTCCACAGCCGCAGCGTGTTGACGTTGCCGTTCTTGTAGCCCGGGACCATGTAGTTGTACGGGATCGCCAGGACGCTGTGGCCGGGGACCCAGCGGCGACGCGTCACGCCGTCGTCGTCCAGGTGGTCCGCGACCGATCCGCCGAAGTCCACGGTGACAGCGGACTCGGGGTGCGGGAACTCCCACGGCGAGCCCATCTCGAGCCAGGAGTCGGGCTGCTCGACCTGGCGGCCGTCGACGAACGTCTGGCGGAAGATGCCGAACTCGTAGCGGATGCCGTAGGCCGTGGAGGGCACACCGAGCGTGGCGAGGGAGTCGATGAAGCAGGCGGCAAGCCGTCCAAGGCCACCGTTGCCGAGGCCGGGCTCCACCTCGGCGTCGCGGAGTGTGGCGAGGTCGATGCCCAGGTCGCCCAGAGCCTGTTCAGCGACCTCCTCGAGGTCCGCGGCCAGCAAGGCGTTCTCGAGCTGGCGACCGAGCAGGTACTCGAGCGAGAGGTAGACCACCGACTTCGCCTGGGCGGCGCGCTGGCGCTCGCGGGTCTCGAGCCAGCGTCCCGTCAGGAACTGCCGCACGGTGCGGGCCAGGGCCAGGTACTGGTCGTTGACGGACGAGGTCTCAAGGTCGACGCCCTGGCCGAACTTCAGCTCGCGAAGGAACGCCCACGTGACGAAACCAACCGGGTTGTCCGCGTTGGCCCCGAACTCCATCTCGATGGTCATGGAGCGACTATAGGGACACAGAACATGGCATCGCGCCGACCAAGGTCCGGCCGGACACCCCGGGGCCGCTCGCGCGCAGGTGTCGGGGGTACACGCGATGATGTCGGGGTGAGCCCCGCCGACACCTCCGCCGACACCCCGTCCGCCGATCCCGACCGGTCGGACGACGAGGTCGACGAGACTGCGGCCCGGCACCTCTGGGCCCGCCTGGCCGAGCGCGTCAGGGACCTGCAGTTCGCGTACTACGTGCGCGACGCCCCGACGGCGAGCGACGCCGAGTACGACGAGACCATGCGCCGGTTGCAGGCGCTCGAAGCTGCGCACCACGAGCTGCGCACGCCGGACTCGCCGACCCAGGTCGTCGGTGGCACGTTCTCGACCGAGTTCCGGGCCGTCGACCACGTCGAGCGCATGCTCTCGCTCGACAACGCCTTCTCCTCCGCCGACGTCGCAGCGTGGGCCGAGCGTGTCCACCGCGACCTCGAGACGCTGCCAGCCGGCAGCCTGCACTACCTGTGCGAGCTGAAGATCGACGGTCTCGCGATCGCCCTGCTGTACAAGAAGGGGCGGCTCGTGCGCGCCGCGACCCGCGGTGACGGCCGCACGGGTGAGGACGTCACACTCAACGTCCGCACCATCGGCACGATCCCGGACGTGCTCGCCGGAGACCCTGCGACGCATCCTGAGCTCATCGAGGTGCGCGGTGAGGTGTTTCTGCCCGTCGCGGCGTTCACCGAGCTCAACGCCGCGCAGGTCGAGGCGGGCAAGCCGCCGTTCGCCAACCCGCGCAACGCCGCTGCGGGATCGCTCCGGCAGAAGGACCCCCGCGTGACCGCGTCGCGGCCGCTGCGCATGTACGCGCACGGCGTCGGCGCGCTGCAGTGGGGGGACGGCCACCGCGGCGACGGGATCGAACGGCAGTCCCAGGTCTACGACCTGCTCGCGGGCTGGGGCGTGCCGGTCTCGACTCACACGCGTATCGCTGGGGACCTCGCGGAGGTCCAGCAGATGATCGACCACTACGGCGAGCACCGCCACGACGTCGAGCACGAGATCGACGGGGTCGTCGTCAAGGTCGACGAGATCGCGTTGCAGCGCCGGCTGGGCGCGACGAGCCGGGCTCCGCGCTGGGCGATCGCGTACAAGTACCCGCCGGAGGAGGTCAACACCCGGCTCTTGGACATCCGGGTCAACGTCGGCCGGACGGGCCGGGTGACGCCGTACGGCGTCATGGAGCCCGTCCTGGTGTCGGGGTCGACGGTCGAGATGGCCACGCTGCACAACGCGAGCGAGGTGCGGCGCAAGGGCGTCCTCATCGGTGACACCGTCGTGCTGCGCAAGGCGGGTGACGTGATCCCCGAGATCGTGGGCCCGGTCGTGGAGCTGCGCGACGGCACCGAGCGTGAGTTCGTCATGCCGACGCACTGCCCGTCGTGCGGCTCGCCCCTCGCGCCGGCGAAGGATGGCGACGTCGACATCCGCTGCCCCAACACGCGGTCGTGCCCGGCGCAGCTGCGCGAGCGCGTCTTTCACGTCGCGTCGCGCGGTGCGTTCGACATCGAGGCGCTCGGGTGGGAGGCCGCCGCGAGCCTGCTTGACGCGGGCGTCCTGGTCGACGAGGGAGACCTCTTCGCGCTCGACGCCGACGCGCTGCGCCGAGTCCCGCAGTTCGTCCTGTCGGCGAGCTCGAAGGTCAAGGGGCGCAGCCGTGATGCGGGGGACCTCAACGCGGTCGGGGAGAGCCTGCTGGCCAACCTCGAGAAGGCCAAGGACACCCCGCTGTGGCGCGTCCTGGTCGCGCTCTCGATCCGCCATGTGGGTCCGACGGCGGCCCGCGCGCTCGCGACCGAGTTCGGCGCCCTGGACGCTGTCGCTGCGGCGAGCGAGGTCGAGCTGGCCGCAGTCGAGGGCGTCGGACCGACGATCGCCGCGGCGGTGCGCACGTGGTTCGACCAGCCCGACGAGGACGATCGTTGGCACGCGGACATCGTGCGGAAGTGGGCCGCGGCCGGCGCGCGGATGGCCGACGTGCGCGACGCGTCGACGCCTCGCACGCTCGACGGCCTCATGGTCGTCGTGACAGGAAGCCTCGAGGGCTTCAGCCGTGACGAGGCGAAGGAGGCGATCCTCGCGCACGGCGGCAAGTCGGCCGGGAGCGTGTCGAAGAAGACCGACTACGTCGTCGTGGGGGAGAACGCCGGATCGAAGGAGGCCAAGGCCCGCGAGCTGGGCCGGCGGATCATCTCCGAGCAGGAGTTCGTCGCGCTGCTGAGCGGCGGACCGGCCGCGGTGGGTGACGCGGCGGTTGATGCGGTGCCGGGCGACGCCCGCGTCGACGGGACGCCCGCCCCGGCGGACCCCGACGATGAATGACTTCGAGGTGCGGGTCGCCGTATCCGACGCCGAGATCACGGCGGCGGGCGCGCTGACCGCCGAGGCATACCACGCCGACCGACTCATCGACGACGGAGACGAGTACCGCGACGAGCTGCTCGACTCACGCCGTCGGGCCCGCGAGGCGACCCTCCTCGTGGCGATGCTGCATCCGGACGGTGCTCGCGACCCCGTCGTCGTCGGAGCCGTGACCCTCGCGCCGCAGAGCTCGTCGTACGCGGAGGTGGCCGAGGCCGGGGAGGTCGAGATCCGGATGCTCGCCGTAGCGCCCGAGGCGCGTCGTCACGGCGTGGCCGAGGCGCTCGTGCGTGCCTGCCTGCGGGAGTCGGTGACCTCCGGGGCGCGGACGGTCGTGCTGTCGACGCTCGACGCGATGGCCGTGGCCCACCGCCTGTACGAGCGGCTCGGGTTCCGCCGAGCACCCGAGCGGGACTGGCACCACGAGGGTGTGAGCCTGCGGGTCCTCACGTGGGACGCGCCCGAGGCTCCCGGCGTCGAGGTCGAGGCGGCGACGTGGCGGCCGGTGCAGGTGCACGGCATCGAGGGCTGGCGGGCGGGGATCTCCGGCGGGCTCACCCGGCGGGCGAACAGCGTGATCACGAAGGGTGCACCCGTCGACGTCGACCGCGCGATCGCCAGGGCAGAGCGGGTGTACGCCGATGCCGGTCGCGCCCCGGTCTTCCGGGTCGGACGTGAGTCGTGGCCGCCTGACCTCGCGAGCCGCCTGGAATCCCGTGGCTACCACCGCGTGGCGCAGACGCTGGTCATGGTGCACGAGGACCTCGCCGGGCTGGCCAGGTCCGGGGCGGCGGCGCTCGCCGGATCCGCCGCCACACCCGCGATCGAGACCGCCGACGCGCCGGACGACGCGTGGCTGGCGGGCTGGCTCGGAGTGAAGTCGCCGTCGGCGCCGGTGGACCGAGAGCTCGCTCGCGGCATCCTCACCGGGAGCCCTGCGGCCTACCTCGCGGCATTCACGGGGAGCGAGCCCCGGGATCCCGGGTGGTCCGGAGCGGCCGGTGCCGACAGCGCGCCACGCGACCGAGCGGCCGTCGGCGTCATCCGGGCAGCGTTCGCGAACGACTGGGTCGCGCTGGC
>JAYTSH010000088.1:0-17695 GCA_043745755.1 Cellulomonas sp.
CCTGCTCGGAACCGCGCCCCCCAGCGCTCATACGCTGGGGGGCGACGGCGGCCAGAGCGACGGGATTGCTAGTCACCGTACTTGGCCCGGTTCTGCTCAAGGATCTGGTCGGCCTTCGCCTTGGCGTCGTCGAGCGCCGCCTTCGGGTCCTTCTTGCCCGTCAGGGCCTCGTTGATCGCCGTTGTGACGAGCGCGTTGGCCTCGTTGATGCCGGGGGCGACCGTCTCGTAGTGGGCGTAGTCGAGCTCGCCGATGAACGGCTTGAGGTTGGGGTACTTCGCGACGAGCGACGGGTCATTGCGCACCGTGTTGGCGCCCGGGAGCTCGCCGGTCTCGGCCCAGCCGGCTGAGTTGTCGTTCATCCACTTGACGAAGGTCGCCGCGGCGGCTGTCTTGTTCGCGTCCTGACCCTTGTTGGCTGGGAAGACCCAGTGCGTCGAGCTCGACCACACGGCCTTCTCGGTGCCGATCTGCGGGACGGGTGCCGCCTGCCAGTTGAGTCCGTCGAAAGCCTTGTTCGTGGTCTGCCAGACCCCGTTCCAGTTGAAGGCGGTGTCACCGGCGAGCAGGGCCTTGATGTCGCCGTCCTGCGCCACGCCCGCGGGGCTGTTGCCCTGGTCGATGAGGCTCTTCATCCACGTGAGCGCCTGGACGCCTGCATCGGAGTTGAATGTGGCCTGGGTGACGTCCTTGTTGTACAGGTCACCGCCGAACTGCCAGAGCAGGCTCTCGAACTCGAACGTGCCGGTGAACACGTAGCTGTCCACCCACTCGCCCTGCACGCCCGCGGCCTTGAGGGACTTCAGAGCGGCCTCGTATGACGTCTTGTCCGCCGGCACCTCGGTCGCGCCGCCCTTGGCCATGACGTCCTTGTTCACGTAGAGGCCGAGGGGGGTGACGCTCCACGGCACGGCGTACTGCGCCTTCTTGTAATTGCCCTTGTCGTACACCCCGGGCGGGAAGTCGGCGGCGGAGTACCCGAGGGACTTCACGATGTCGTCGGCTTGCAGGAGCAGCTTCTGCGCGGCGTAGGTGGCCAGGTCGTCGCCGTGCAGGACCGCGACGTCCGGACCCTTGCCTGCCTTGATAGCCAGCGGCATCTTCGCGGAGATGTCGCCCCACTCCTGCGGGACGGCCTTGACGACGATGTTGGCGTGCTCGGCGTTGAACTTGTCGATCAGCTTGGGCACCAGCGTGGGCGCGGCCCCGCCGGTCCACCCGTGCCAGAACGTGATGTCGACCTTGGGGCCGGTGTATGCCCCGCTACCGGTGACCGCGCCGCCGCCGGTCGAGCCGGAGCTGGATCCTGAGCAGCCGGCCAATGCCAGACCGATCGTGATGGCGACCGCGGCGCTGAGCCCTCTGGCCACTGATGTCCTCATGGGTGCTCTCCTTCGAGTTGAGGGACGACACCGGTCCGACGCCGGAGCCGTGCCGCCGGGGCCCGTGGGCCCGTGGGCCCGTGGGAAACTTACAGCGCTGGAAACAGACGGTGAAGAGGAGCGCCGAGGCGACCGGCAGGACCGACGTCCCGCACTGCGAGTCCCGCTAGGGTGAGCCCGCGCGTTGGTGCAGTGCCAGCGGGCAGGGAGGAAGCGATGGGTCAGGTGCGGCTCCAGGACGTCGCCGATCACGCCGGCGTCTCGATGAAGACCGTCTCGAACGTGGTGCGCCACGCGCCGCACGTGTCGGAGCGGATGCGCGCGCGCGTGCAGAAGGCGATCGACGAGCTCGGCTACCGACCGAACATGATGGGGCGGCGCCTCGCAACCGGGCGCACGTTTCTCGTGGCGCTCGGCTTCGCGGACGTGGGCATCCCGTACTTCGCCGAGCTCTCGCGCGTCGTGTCCCGGGTCGCCCAGCGGCGCGGGTACCGCGTGCTGGTGGAGGAGACGGACGCAACGCTCACTGGCGAGCGGGCGCTGATGGCCAGCTCGGAAGCGGGCATGGTCGATGGGATGCTGTTCCAGCCGAGCGTGATGAGCTCGACGGAGATCGCTCGCCACCGGACCGAGCTGCCGTTGGTTCTGCTGGGCGAGACCGCCGCGCCGCTGACGATCGACCGCGTGATGATCGACAACGTCGAGGCGGCACTCGAGGTGACCCGACACGTCATCGCGGCGGGACGTCGCCGCATCGGCTTCGTCGGCCACGAGCGCTCGGGCCTGTCGGAGACGTCACGCCAGCGCATAGCCGGCTATCAGCAGGCACTCGAAGAAGCCGGCCTCACGCCCGACCCCGGGTTGCTCGTCGCCACGGACGAGATCTCGGCAGCCGGAGCGGTACGGGCGGTCGGCGAGATGCTGGACGCCGGCCTCGAGGTCGATGCGCTCGTGTGCCGCGACGACGTGGCCGCGATTGGCACGCTGCGTGCGCTGCAGGAGCGCGGGATCAGGGTCCCTGACGACGTCGCCGTGACCGGCTGGGACAACATCCGCCTCAGCGCGGTGACGTACCCCAGTCTGACGACGGTCTCCCCGGATCTGGAGGCACTCGCCGAGCGCGCGCTGACCCTGCTGCTCGAACGCATCGACGGTTACGACGGTGTGGGTCGCCACGTCGTCGTCCCCCACCGGATCGTCGTGCGCGAGAGCGCACCCTGACTCGCATCGAGATGCGCCGATTTACAGCGCTGCACATTTGGTCCATGCTGGCTGCATGATCGATGACAACATCGCCCGCCCGGTGGCCAGCGTGCAGGACGGAACCCATCCGCGCCCACAGCTCCTGCGCTCGCGCTGGGTCGACCTGTCAGGGCCGTGGCGCTTCGTATTCGACGACGAGGACCGGGGCCAGAGGGAGCGCTGGTGGCACAGCTGGCCGGAGGCAGACCGCGAGATCCTCGTGCCGTACCCGCCCGAGTCGATCGCCTCGGGCGTGGGCGACACGACCTTCCACCGCGTCTCTTGGTACCGCAGGTCGCTGTCGATCGCGGACGTCGCGGCCACCGGACACGGCGCCGGTGAGCGGCTGATGCTGCGATTCGGGGCGGTCGATTTCCGCTGCGCCATCTGGGTGGACGGTCAGCTCGTCGGGACCCACGAGGGTGGGCACACGCCGTTCTCCTGCGATATCACCGACGCGCTCCACTGCGACGAGCACGCGGTTGTCGTGCGCGTCGAGGACGACCCGCACGACGTGTCCCAACCCCGCGGCAAGCAGGACTGGCGCGAGCGGCCCCACGACGTCTGGTACCACCGCACGAGCGGCATCTGGCAGCAGGTCTGGCTCGAGTCGGTGCCGGCCGTCGCCGTGGACACCCTGCACTGGACCGCCGACCCGCACGCGGCGACCGTGACAGCGGTTCTCCGGCTGACCTCGGCCCCGACCGAGCCGATCCCGCTGCGCGTGCGACTGACCTACGACGGCGCGCCGCTCGGCGAGGCGTCAACCGTGACGACCGAGCGTGAGACGACCCTCGTCGTGACGGTGCCCGCACTGACCAACGGGCAGGCCTACGAAGAGCTGCTCTGGTCGCCTGAGCACCCCCGGCTCGTGGACGCCACGCTCGACGTCGGCGACGACAGGGTCTCGTCCTACCTCGGGATCCGCACCACGGAGGCCGCCCGCCGGCGGTTCCTGCTGAACGGTCGGCCGTACTACGTGCGCTCCGTGCTCAGCCAGGGCTACTGGCCGCAGTCGCACCTGGCAGCGCCGTCGGCCGACGCCCTGCGGGCCGAAGCCCAGCTCATCAAGGACCTGGGGTTCAACGCCACCCGTGTTCACCAGAAGTTCGAGGACCCTCGGTTCCTGCACTGGGCCGACCGGCTCGGCCTGCTCGTCTGGGGCGAGGCTCCCGCGAGCTTCTCGTACTCGCCGCTCTCGGTGGAGCGCACGGTGCGCGAGTGGCTCGAGATCGTCCGACGCGACTACTCGCACCCCTCGATCGTCACCTGGGTGCCGCTCAACGAGAGCTGGGGCGTCCCCCACATCGCGTCCGACAGCCGCATGCAGCACTTCGCGCGGGCGCTCGTGGGCTTGACCAAAGCGCTCGACTCGACGCGCCCGGTCGTGTCGAACGACGGTTGGGAGCAGATCGACACCGACATCGTCGCGATCCACGACTACGAGGCCGACCCCACAGTCGTCGGGCAGCGGTACCGCGATCGCGCGTCGATCGACGCCCTGATCGACGGCGTCGGGCCCGCCGGACGCCGGCTCGTGCTCAGCGGTGCGGTGGACGACGCCCCCGTGATGCTCACCGAGTTCGGTGGAATCTCCTTCGATGTCGACGCCGTGGACGACGCCTGGGGCTACTCCGCCGCCAGCAGCGCAGAGGACTTCGCGGCGCGGCTGACGGCCCTCTTCGACGCGGTGCGGTCCAGCCAAGTGCTGGCCGGTTTCTGCTACACGCAGCTCGCCGACACCGAACAGGAGACCAACGGGCTGGTGCGAGCGGACCGGACGCCGAAGCTGCCGGCCGACGAAGTCCGCGCCATCGTCACGGGCACGCGACCGACACCGGGGCTTGCCTGACCGCCGCTGGGGCACGGGCGGCTCCGAGGGCGGCCAGAAGACCCACGCCACACCGTTCGGTCGCCCGGCATCACGCCAGGTCGACGAAGCGGTCGAAGAACGCGCTGAGCTTGTCGATGACGGTCTGCTTCGTGGCCCCGTGGTTCGATCCCTTCGAGAACCGGGAGACCGGCGGGAGGATCGTGGTGATGGCGGTGCCGGTGGCCCGGACCTGCCCGTCGCGGAATGCGGCGTCGACGAACGCGCGGGTCTGGGCGGGCTTGAGGTTCTCCTCGGTGATGATCCGCTCGAGCTCGGCCTCGCGCTTGGCCGCGACGTGCGCGCGCCACTCGTCGGCCACGTCCTCGTCGACCGACAGCCGGTCGACGAACTCCTGGATGAGGTCCTTCTTGTTGCGCAGGGACGGGCTGGAGTCGATGGCGCGGTCGATGGTCGCCTTGATCTCCCGGTCGTCGCCGTCGCGCTTGGTGGCCCGGAGCTGCTCGACGAGCATGAGGATGTAGTCGACGTTGATCTCGACCTGCTTGATGAGCTCGATCTCGAAGACGACGTCGTCGTTGATCGACTCGCGCTCGGCGGTGTCCGTGCGGCGGAACGCCTGGTACAGGTCGAGGTAGATCGACTGGTAGTCCTGCAGGTCCCGGTCGCACAGGATCTGGTTGCCGGCGAAGTCGTCGAACGACAGCAGGATGTTGCGCAACCGCAGCAGCGCCCCGAACACGGCGATGAAGCCCTTCTGGGCTTGTTCCCCCACGATCTGCTCACCGAGCGGGAACCGCTCACGCAGCTCGGCGGCCTTCCCGGCGTACTCGTCGAAGTACTCCCCGTAGGCCTTGAGCAGCACGATCCCGGCGGCGTCCCGGTTGCCGAACAGGGCGATCGCGTCGTTCGTCTCGGTCTCCAGGTCGCGGAAGGAGACGATGTTGCCGTACGTCTTGACGGAGTTGAGGATCCGGTTGGTCCGCGAGTACGCCTGGATCAACCCGTGGGCACGCAGGTTCTTGTCGACCCACAGCGTGTTCAGCGTGGTTGCGTCGAACCCCGTGAGGAACATGTTGACCACGATGACCAGGTCGATCTCGCGGTTCTTCATCCGCAGCGACAGGTCCTTGTAGTAGTTCTGGAACTTGTCCGGGCTCGTGTCGAAGGAGGTCCCGAACAGGTCGTTGTAGTCCTGGATCGCGTCTTCCAGGAAGTCCCGCGAGCTGGCGTCCAGGTCGTGGGTCTCGAACTCTTCTTCACCGAGCAGCCCGGCCGCAGTCTCGTCCTCGGCCTCGTTGGCCGCGTAGGAGTAGATCAGCGCGACCTTCAGTCGTTTGGCCGTCGGCAAGCCCTCCTGCAGGCGGCCGAGCATGTTGTAGTAGCTCTTCGCCGCCGAGATCGATGCGGTGGCGAACAGGGCGTTGAACCCGGCCACCCGCCGGTCCGACAGGGCGTAGGTCTGGTTGCGTTTGGTCTTCTGGTCGAAGTGGTCCAGCACGTACTGCGCCACCTTGCGCAGGCGTGCAGGGTCGAGCAGCGCCTTCTCGGTGTCGATGGCCGAGACCTGCTTGTCCTCGACGGCGCCGATCTTGACGGTGTTGACGTAGTCGATGCGGAACGGCAGCACGTTCTTGTCGTTGATGGCGTCCACGATCGTGTAGGTGTGCAGCTTGTCCCCGAATGCCTGCGCCGTGGTCCGCAGCGTCGGCTTCCCGCCGGTGCCGGCGTTGACCGCGAAGATCGGGGTCCCGGTGAAGCCGAACAGGTGGTACCGCTTGAACGCCTTGGTGATCGCGGTGTGCATGTCACCGAACTGGGAGCGGTGGCACTCGTCGAAGATGATCACCACGTGCCCGCCGTAGATAGCGTGGCCCTTGTTCGTGGCGACGAAGCTCGACAGCTTCTGGATCGTGGTGATGATGATCCGCTTCGAGGGGTCGCCGAGCTGTCGCGCCAGCACCGCCGTGGAGACGTTGGAGTTCGCCGCGCCCTTCTCGAACCGGTCGTACTCGCGCATGGTCTGGTAATCCAGGTCCTTGCGGTCGACGACGAACAGCACCTTGTCCACGTCCCCGAGCCGCGAGGCGAGCTGCGCCGTCTTGAACGACGTCAGGGTCTTGCCCGACCCTGTCGTGTGCCACACGTACCCGCCCGCGGCCAGCGTGCCGAACTGCTTGAGGTTCGTGGACGTCTCGATCCGCGTCAGGATCCGCTCGGTCGCCGCGATCTGGTACGGCCGCATCACCAGCAGCATCCGGTCCGCCGTCAGCACGCAGTACCTGGTGAGCACGTTCAGCAGCGAGTGCTTGGCGAAGAACGTCCGGGTGAACCCGGCCAGGTCCGTGATGGGCCGGTTCGTCGCGTCCGCCCACCACGAGGTGAACTCGAAGGAGTTCGAGGTCTTGCGCCCGCGCTTGGCCTTGCCCTGCTCGTCCAGGTGCTGGGCGCGCGTGGTGTTCGAGTAGTACTTCGTCAGAGTCCCGTTGCTGATGACGAACAGCTGCACGTACTCGAACAATCCCGACCCTGACCAGAACGAGTCCCGGTGGTACCGGTTGATCTGGTTGAACGCCTCGCGGAGGTCCACCCCACGGCGCTTGAGCTCGACGTGCACCAACGGCAGGCCGTTGACGAGGATCGTGACGTCATACCGGTTCGCCCGCTGCGGGGTTCCGCCCGCGCCCGCTGCCACTGCGGGCACCTCGTACTGGTTGATCACCTGCAGCCGGTTGTTGTGGACGCGGGTCTTGTCCAGCAGCGTGATGTTCTTCGACGAGCCGTCGTCCCGCTTGAGCAGCTGGACGTGGTCCTCCTGGATGCGGACCGTCTTTTCGACGATGCCGTCCTTCTCCCCCGAGATCTTCTCTGCGAAGAACCGCGTCCACTCGGCGTCGGTGAACGTCATGCGGTTCAGCGCTTCGAGCTGGGTGCGCAGGTTCGCGACCAGATCTGCCTCGGACGTGATCGGCAGGTACTCATACGCCTGCTCGCGCAGTAGCCGGATCAGCTCGGCCTCGAGCTCGGCCTCCGACTGGTAGCGCGTTGCCGCCGCCGGGTCGGCCTCGAACTCCGCGACGACGGTCGACTCCGACGACACCGCGATCGGCTCGAAACGGCTCACCGACCCCTCGCTCACGCAGCGGCCTCCTCGAACGTGAGCAGACGATCCCGGTAGTACGCGTACTGCTTCCGGCGAGCCTCGAGCTCAGCAGGCAGGCCCGACGACAAGTCGTTCACCAACGTGTCGAACTTGCCGAGGGTGGCTACGATCCGTTCCTGCTCCTCGATTGGAGGTACAGGCACGACGACTCCGCCAAGGTCGTTCTGGCTAACCTTCCACACGCCGGAAGTCACCTTGGCGATCTGCTCGATCATCGCCCGTACCGGGCGGCTCTCCCAGATGTGGAACAGGTACTTCTGCGAAACGAGGTCAAGGTTGGGACGTACGCGGATCATCGTGTCGGGGAATGCGACTTCCGCCGTCCGCTCGACCATGCAAGCCCGCGCCAAGTAGTCCTTGGACCCGTTGCCGCGCGCGAACAACAGATCGCCGGCCTCGATCCGGAACCGCCGCCCCGCCTCCTCGTCCCACGCGCCGAGCTTCTGCTCGCGCACATCTACAACCGGACCATGCAGTGCGGTCAGGCGCAGGACCGGATACCCGGCCCCGTCCTGGACCGAGCGGCCGTTCGCCAGCGGCTCCCTGAGCAAATCGCTCAAGGTTGCCCACCTGACTCTCTCTCTCTCTCTCTCGGTGAACGAGAGGAGCGAGTCCCGGTAGTGGGCATACTGCTGCCTGCGGGCCTCCAGCTCCGCCTCCAGCTCCGCCTCCAGCTCCGCCTCCAGCTCCGTGAACGCATCCAATATTCTCACGATCTCCCGCTGCACCTCGGGAGCCGGGACGGGAATCTTGATCTGCGCCATCCCAGCGAATGGCAACTCCTTCACCTTGGTGCCGCTGACGTGCTTCGTCTTCTGCTGCTGGAACGACTCGGTCTGGAAGAAGTAGGCGACGTACTTTGGCTCAAGGGAGTGGCTGAAGACGCTGGTGTGGCCGCCGAAAGCGACTTCGCCGTCACCGAGCCACGCCACCGCCTTGCCAACGTCTTGGACGTTCTCGCTGGTCGTGGCAATAACCAGGTCCCCGGGCTTCGCGCGACGCAGACGCCCTCCCAACTCGTCGGCCACGAACGACTTCGTCGAGGTCGTCGACGTACCGTAGTAAGTGTAAATCTGCCCGTAGTGAATGCAGGGGAAGCCTTCGGCGACGAAGTCCTTCTTCTGCAGCCCGTTACCACGGACGAACGTGCCGACGTCACCGAGCGCCCTGTACTCGACGCCGTCCGGTGCGTGCTGCTTGATGAGGTCATCGATGCGGCTCATGCGTGGACGCTCTCGAGGTCGGCGACGATGGCGTCGATCTGCTCGCGCAGTGCCGCCTGGCGTTCGACGATGCCGGCGATGCGGGCGTTGAGCTCGGTGATGTCGATGGTCTCGCGGGTGTCCTCGGCCTCCACCCAGGACGAGACGGAGATGTTGTAGGCGTTCTCGCCGATGGCTTCGTTGTCGACGAGCCGGGCGAAGTGCGCAACGTCCTCGCGCACGGTGAATGCGTCGAGAATCCGCTGCTGGTGGCCCTCGTCGAGCTTGTTCTTGTTCCCGCCACGCACGAACTCGGCCGAGGCGTCGATGAACAGGACGGCGTTGTCGGTCTTGGACTTCTTGAGCACGATGATGCAGGTCGCGATGGTGGTGCCGAAGAACAGGTCCGGCGGGAGCTGGATGACCGCGTCGACGTAGTTGTTGTCGATGAGGTACTGGCGGATCTTCTGCTCAGCGCCGCCGCGATAGAGCACACCGGGGAAGTTGACGATCGCGGCGGTCCCGTTGACGGCCAGCCACGACAGCATGTGCATCGTGAATGCCAGGTCTGCCTTGGACTTCGGGGCGAGCACACCGGCCGGGGCGTAGCGAGGGTCGTTGATGAGCAGCGGGTTGGCGTCGCCGTCCCACCGGATCGAGTAGGGCGGGTTGGACACGATCGCCTCGAACGGCTCGTCGTCCCAGTGCGCCGGGTCGATCAGGGTGTCGCCGTGGGCGATGTCGAACTGCTCGTAGTTCACGTCGTGCAGGAACATGTTGATCCGGCACAGGTTGTAAGTCGTCAGGTTGATCTCCTGGCCGAAGTAGCCCTGGCGGACACCGTCCTTGCCGAGCACCTTGCGGTACTTCAGCAGCAGCGACCCGGACCCGCACGCCGGGTCATACACCTTGTTCACGCTCGTCTTGCCAACCACGGTGATGCGGGCGAGGAGCTCGGAGACCTCCTGCGGGGTGTAGTACTCACCGCCGGACTTGCCGGCCGAGGACGCGTACATCTGCATGAGGTACTCATACGCGTCGCCGAACGCGTCGATCTTGTTCTCGCTGAAGGTCCCGTTGCCGAGGTTCAGGTCGCCGATGGCGTCGATCAGCTTGGCGAGCTTCTCGTTCCGCCTGGCCACCGTGGCCCCGAGCTTGTTCGAGTTGACGTCCATGTCGTCGAACAGGCCCTTGAGGTCGTCCTCGGCCTCGGTGCCGACCGCGGAGGCCTCGATGTTCCGGAAGGCCCGATCCAGGGTCTCGTTGAGGTTCGGGTCGCGCGGCGCGCGGGAGCGGACGTTGGCGAACAGCTCCGACGGTCGGATGAAGAACCCTTTCTCCGCCAGGATCCCGCGGACCAGCTCGGGGTCATCGACGCCGGCGTTCGGCACCTTCGCGTAGTCGAAGTCGGCGTTGCCTGCCTCGTGCTCGCCCGCGTTGAGGTACGCGGTGAGGTTCTCCGAGATGTACCGGTAGAACAGGAAACCGAGCACGTACTGCTTGAAGTCCCAGCCGTCGACGCTGCCGCGCAGGTCGTTCGCGATCCTCCAGATGGTCTTGTGCAGCTCGGCCCTCTGGGTCTCACGGTTCATGGCCCCGACCCTATCGGCGGCCGCAGACGCGACCGCGGACCCGCGCCGCCTGGCGCGGGTCCGTTGAGGCGAGCTGTTTTCGCAGGTGAGGAGATGGGGAGCGCTCATGGTCAGGCGACGGAGACGACCTTCGCCGGGGTTCCGGCGGGCATGGGCCGGGGACGACACGCCACGAGGCGTCTCAGAGACCTTCGCCCGTCGGGCCGCCTCCGCCGGGCCAGCGGCTCAGCGCGGAGTTGGCACGAGCCAGCACGCTCACTTACAGTTGCTACAGATAGGAGGTTCGTCATGGTGACGACCGTCGCAGCAGAACAGGTCCCAGCAGCTGACGTTCGGGTCTTGCAGAGCGCCGTGGCGCAGCTGCCTGAGGGTTCGCAGGTGCGCATACTCCTGGACACGCTGGCTCGCGCCCTAGATCGCGGAGTCGGAGCTGCCCTGTTGGAGCAGGACCGTCAGATGACGCCGAACGAGGCCGCGGACCTGCTGGGGATGAGCCGCCCGCACCTGCTGACCTTCATGGACGCCGGTGCGCTCGCGTTCACACGCGTGGGCTCGCATCGTCGTATCGCCGCCAGCGACCTGGCTGGCTTCGCCGCACGCCGTGAAGCGGCTGGCAAGTTCGTCGCCGAGGCCACGACGGGTACCTCCCAGACCGACGCACGCATGATCGCCCAGATGGCGCCGGTGACCCCCGAGGCTTTGGCGGAGCTTGACGACCTCTGACAAGCGTGGCGCGATGTCACCGCAGAGTCCGCAGGCGGTCCAGGACCGCCTGCGCCAACGGTTGGGACGCCTCACACGTCTGGCACACGGGCAGCTCGCACGTGGCGTCGAAGCGCGGCACGAACCACACCCCGCAGAGTGCCCGGGCAGCATGCCCAAGCACGAGCCCTTCGACGAGGTCCGCCTTGCCGACAGCGTGCAGCACGGTCGGTTGGGCGACGACATCCGGCGGGCGTGTCCTCCCTGACGCGGCGAGAGTTGTCGTCAGCTGCGCGAGGCGTGCGTGCGTAAGGGTCATCAGCAGCATGAGCCCACCGTCGGGCAGGAACGTCTGCTCCAGCGGGGTGTCCGCGTCGTGCAGCAGGCTGACCAGCGCGGCCAGCTGCCTGACGACGTCGTAGGCGACCGCGCGGAACGTCACGGTGATCTGCAGCAGGCTCGAACTGGTGTGCGCGTGGCCGGGATCGGCGGCTGGCGTGTCATGGGCGACGTTCAGCGCCACGGCGCACGCGTTGCCCTGCTCGTCGGCGATGGTCAGCGTTGACGAACCGGGGCCCTCGAGCGCGGCAGCACTGAGCCGGTCGAGGAACGCGGACAGCGTGTCGCACTTCCACCGGTCGAGCCGGCGGCGAGCAGACTCCAGAGCGGCGAGCTGCCAGTCGAGCTTCCCTGGTGACCACTGAGAGGTGGCGCTGGACATGTACGCAGCGGCACTGGAGTGGAACCGGTCGTGCCGGTCGGCGAAGACCAGCCACCCGATGTGCTGCTGCACGCTGACAGCTCCGCGCCACCCAGCGCCCCGCGGATCACGCACTTCGTAGATAGGCGAACCTGCGGCCTTCGTCGCAGCCCGATGGACGTCCGGCTTGCGGACCCCGGCGAATCGGGTACGTGCGTCGTCGAGCAACGGATGGGCGAGGTCGTCCAGCCGTAGTCCGGACAGGACCTTCAACCGTTCGGCTGGGTCGGATGTGGCCTTGGCACGGGCGACGACCGATCGGGCCAGACCGGCGTCGGAAGTGTCGTCGGGCAGCAGTGCCAGGGCGCGCAGGGTAGGACGGCAGATCACGAAGCGAGGCTAGCGGCGCCCACCGACGGACCGAAAACGCCTGAACCCCCCGCCAGAGCCCTTCCGGGCTCCCCGCGAGGGGTTCAGTCACTTCATTGACGCGCGCACAGCGCACAGCGGCTGCCTGAGCCATCTGCATCGCCACCAGGACCTGAACCAGGCCCCGACGCCCGCGCCGGGGTGCGCAACGCAAGGCCCCGTTCCTGCCGATGACGCAAGCACAATCACTTAGCTTGAATCCACCGGTCTGCTTCTCAGTGGCGGTTGATCGGGCCTGGGTGGTGTGATCTGGGGTCTCGGCGTAGTGGCGTCGCCGGTCTGTCCGAGTCGTCCACGTCGGGTCCTTGGTTGCGCCGGAGCCGGCTGGGTGCTGAGGTCGCGTGGGATAGGTGGCCCGTTCGCGGCGGTGAACATCGCCTGCCAGGATTTCTCCCAGGGCCATCGCACGGGTATGTGCAACGGGAGCCGGTGGCCGGAGCGGGAGGTGGCACGGCGATCAGGTGGGTGCGGATCGTCGCGTCTGGAGCGCCGTGGTAAGCCCGGTCGAAGCGTCACCCGACAAGAGTGGGCTCGTCGAGCTCGTGCTGACCGCCCCCGACGGCTCGTCGGTGTGCGGCGCCCAGTGCGGGTCCCAGCCCGCTCAAGAGACGATGTACCTGACCGCGAAGGTACAGGTGAGCGAGCAGGCTGACGGCCTCGGCGTGCCGGTCGCCGCGCTGCACACCGGCCCGTCGGGCGCCACGTACGTGATCGGGAAGAGCGGGGAGCACCGGCCGGTGACCGTGCGTGGGTCCGCCCATGGCATGGCGGTAGTCGACGGGCTCACCGTGGGCGACGAGGTCGTGCTCCTGGGCCCCGGCGCCTCCGCCGGGTTGTACCCGTCGACCACCACCGCGCCCACCGAGGCCGGCAGTGCCGGCTGACTCAAGGCCCGCTGGTGGGGGGCTCGAGATCCAGGACCTGTCGTTCGCCTACCGGCGTGCGTCGCGACGCCGGGGGCCAGCGGAGGAGCTCTTCGGTGGGCTCTCGCCCGCGTTCGCTCCGGGCGCCGTCACAGCCCTGACCGGGCCCTCGGGCCGCGGCAAGTCGACCCTTCTTTACGTTGTGGGGCTGCTGCTGCGCCCCTCCCGAGGCGAGGTGCGACTGTGCGGTCGTCGAGTGGATGCGTTCCCCGACGTGCAGCGGTCCCAGATCCGCGCCCACACCATCGGTTTCGTGTTCCAGGATGCGGTGCTCGACCCGGCCCGAAGCGTGCTCGACGGCGTCCTCGAGCCGACCCTCTACGCCAGCGCGCGACCGGCCCACGTGTCCGCGCGAGCACGCTCCCTGCTCGACGAGCTCGGCGTCGAGGCGCGCGCCGACCACCGGCCCGGTGAGACCTCCGGGGGGCAGGCGCAGCGCGACGCGGTCGCCCGAGCGCTCATCAACGACCCGCAGATCGTGCTGGCCGACGAGCCGACCGGCAACCTCGACCACGAGAACGCCGTCATCGTGCTCGACGCGCTCGCAGCCGCCGCCGCGCGTGGACGCACCGTCGTCATCGCGATCCACGACCGGTTCGTGCTCGACCGCGCCGACCACGCGGTGCGACTATGACCCTCACCGCCCTCGTGCGCGAGGCCGTCCGTTCAGCGCGCGCAGCCCTGGTCCCGTCCGCGCTGGTCGGCCTGCTCGTCGCCGTGATGTGCGCCACCACGCTCCTCACGGTCGGCCGTGCCGCTGCCGCGGAGGACCAGGTCCGGGACCGACTCGAACAGGCGGGGCCGCCGTGCCCGACTGGGCGCTCACGGGCGACCTGGCCGGCGCGGTCGACCTCGTCGCGGGTCGGTGGCCCATCGCCGGGGAGACCGTAGTGGCAGTCGATGCCCGCGCGCGCCTGGGCCTTGATGCGCCCGCGGGCTCGCTCACCAGCACGGACCGGAGAGCGACCAGCGCTGTCGTCGGTGCCTTCCGCGCCCGCGCGCCGCTCCTCGACCTCGACGCCGGCGCGGTGACCGCCGCCGGTCCCGGCGCCACCGCCCACACCCTCGACGTCGTCGTCAAGAGCGCGGCGGCCGCTCAAAGCACCCAGCGCGCCGTCCTCCAGGTGCTCGCACCGCACGACACGAGCGACCTGAACGTCGTCTCACCTCGCGCGCTCGCCGACGTCCAGGCTGCTGTGCTCGGGACCTGACCCGCTACAACCGCTCTGCGCTGCTCGTCATGCTGGCCACCGGCGCGATCCTCGTCGGCGTCGTCGCGTTCGCCGACGTGCTGCTGCACCGTCGCGATATCGGACGCCGACGCGCACTCGGCGCACCGCGGTGGGCCGTCACCGCGCTCGTCGTCCTGCGCACCACACTGGCCGCCACTGGCGGCGCCCTCGTCGGCTCCGTCACCGCGTTGGTCATCGCGGACGCCCGGATCCCGCACGCGCCGTCCTGGTCGTTCGGGCTCGCCACCGCGATCCTCGCCGTGCTCGCCGTTGCCATTGCGACCATGCCGCCGGCTCTGATCGCCGCTGGCGCAGACCCGGTCACGGTTGCGACTGCGTGACGGGAGTTGCGGTCGGCCAACGCTGCCGACTCGCTGGTCCACGGCGTTGTCGTTCGATGCTGCGGACCGTCTGACGGGTGTGGAGCGCCAAGGTCCGGGCTACGTCTGTGGAGCGCCAGGGCCGGGGCTATGACGCGGGCGGGAACCTGGCCGAGCAGAGGAACCCGGACGGGACGGTGCTCAAGGGGTCCTACGACGGGGAGGACCGGTTGACGGGTCCGAGCCTGGGGAGCAAGGCGTGGGGGTTCAGCTATGACGCCGGAGGGCGCCGTACCCGCACGGACCTGCCGGGGGCGCCGCTGAGGGTCGCAGGTCTGACGCGGCGGGGCGGTTGAGGGGGGTGGACACCACGGGCGGGTCGGGCACGTAGGGCCGTTATGACCAGCGGATCGTCGCTGCGGACGGGCCGGCTCTGTGTGCTCCGAACCTCCGCCGGACGTGAACATCGAGGTCAGCGACCCACTCGGCGATCTGACGGTAGGACCTGGCACCACCGATCACCGCCGCCAGAGCCAACCCCAGCACCGCTTCCAGCTCCAACCGGAGCCCTTGCCGGCGCCGCGGATCAGGCAGGACCGAGAACACCTCGACCCACTCACACCACCCCTCCCGACCAACCACGACAGCCAGACGGGTTCCATCCACGAGGCGAACGAGCGCCGATACGAGTGCGGGCATGACGGGCTCCACCAGGTAGCTGCGGAACTCAACACCCCTCACGCTCCCGCGTGAACCGTCATGCCCGCCCACCTACCACCCTCGTCGGCGTGTCGACGCAGACACGCCGACCAACCGAGAACGAAACAGCCCTGCTCGACCAACCACCCGCACCCAATGTCCGATGAGCCAGCAAGGTCGGGCCAGAACACGTCGGCTCAATTGGACAATCGACCTAATGAGACCTGGACGACCGTCCTATTGCAACACTGGTCACGCGGCGGTTGCAATTGCCGCTCAAGTGCGCCACACTCGCGGTGTCCAGTCAATTCGTGCACTACTTGCGCCATAGCCGACTGCCTTGCGGCGCAGACGCACTATGCTGCCAGACGGTCCTTGCCGCCTGGCGGCGTTTCGCACAGCCGCATGAAAGACCGAGGCTAAGTCGAGGGGATTGCGGGTGCGCAGGATGTCGGCTAAGTTCCACGTGCGCGCGGGTATTGCAGCGTTGCACGGTCAGCAATATTCACGGCAAGAAGGGGAGAAGAAATGAACGGTGCATCGAAGCGCTGCATGCAGATCCTTGCGGTGTCGGCAGGCTTCGTCGGTCTTGTGACGGCGAGCTTCAGTGTCATGTACATCGCTGGGATGTTCGGTCTTTCCACAGCATTCGCCAGTCAGATCATCGCCGCAGTCAGCGTCGGTGGGTGGGTCCTCGCCGTCGTGATGGCGGCAATCTCCGGTGGAATCGCTGGCGTCGTCGTTGCCACAGCGCGGTGGGCGATCAGCCAGTGGGGCAAGGCCGTAGCGGTCGCGTGATTGCCTCTACGCGAAGCAGCGCGGTTCGTGGGTAAAGGGCTCGTGTCCGGGGTCGCCGCGAAGGGCAGCGTTGCTGCTCCTCTCGCCGCGGCCCTGGGCACGGCTCTGGTCGGCTGCTCGCTGGGTTATGCAAGCCTCCGTGGTGTTGTCACGGACGCCTCGTCGATCCTCGGCGGCTCGTCTCAGGCATTCCTGCCGACCGCGATGTCCATTGCGGTCAAAAACCTTGCGACGGCACTCCTGCTCTACTCTGGCGTGTCGACACTGGGCGTCTCGACCCTCGTCGCGATGCTGTTTCTCAGTGGCTACGTCGGCGCAACGTTCTCGACCGCGGTCAGCTCCGTCGGGGTCGCTGTCGCGGCAGGGTCGATCGCACTCTATGCACCTCTGGAGATGTGTGGGCTTCTTGTGGCGGCCACCGCTGGGCTCATGCCGGCGAGCGCCGTTCTCACCCGCCCTGCCGACGCGAGCCGGTCGCGCGCCTACCTGTCGTGCTTGCCTCCCAGCCTGCGGGTCCTTTGCGCGGGAGGCGTTGTCATCATCGTCGCCGCGGCCGTGGAAGCGGCGGTCATCGTCAGTCGCGGCTAGGCGGGACGCGCTCTTCAGTGTCACGCCGCACGACCGCGCCGACGTCTGCTTGAGGCGTCGGAGGGTGATCGAGGGCGCACTCGCCGAAGCTGCACGTCAACCAATGATCAGGAGCAACTGTGAGCGTCTCGAACACAGCGGTCGGCCTGGACGACGTGCAGTTGCCTTCCTCAGCAGGAGCGAGCGGCGAGCAGTCCGCGCCAATACCGAAGTACATCCCAGCGACCAGCCGGTCATTGTGGATCGCCGTGCTTGTTGCCAGCGCCGCTGTGATTCTTCTGCGGTTGTCCACCCTGCGGGCCTACGTTGAAGGTCGCATCGCCGAACAGCCTCAGGTCGTCGAGCAGCTGACCGACCAGCACCTGCGACAGCTCGCCGTCAACGTCGGGCTGGCACTCGCTATGGGTTTCAGCCTTCTCTTGCTATTCATGCACCAGTCTCTGGCCCGGACCCTCGAGCGGCATGTGTTCTCCCGCTCCGTGCACGTGGGCCGCCTGCGTTTCGGTCTGTTCTTCTTGATCTCCACCATGTGTATCGTGCCAGTAGGGGCGCTGTGCGCCGTGACAGGACGAGTCTCATTCCGCAGCTCCGACGGGTTCTACCTGTACGTCCTCGTGATGGCGGTAGCCTGCCCGGTCCTCTATCGCGGGCACTGGTGGAGCCTGCCGCGATTACGAGTCACCATCTTGTTCGCCATGGCACTGACCTTTGGTTCTTTGGCGACCCTCATCTAGCGTGAAGCCTGACAGCGGAGTCTGTCCGCTCCGTCCACGAGAGGAAGAGAATGCTCGAAACCATCTACAAGTCGGTGTACACGCCCGCCGTGTGCATCTCGGCGGCGGCGTTGGCAATCCCGGGAATCCTGGCTGCGGCGGTCCATGGTCTGGTCGCA